>DCWO01000023.1 GCA_002328865.1 Dehalococcoidia bacterium UBA2160
TCGGCGCGAGCGGGACAACCTGTTCGTCTACTCGCCGCTGATCCTGCCGTTTCCGTACTCATGGGTGGCTCGGCGAATCAATCGCGCATTGCTCATGCGAGCGCTTACCCGGTGGATGCGGGCCGCCGGGTTCAACCGCCCCATGATCTGGACGTTTCTGCCCACCCCGCTGATTCGGGATCTGATCCGGGGCATCGATCCCGTGTTGGCTGTTTACTATTGCATTGACGATCTGGCGTCGAGCTCTTCTGGCGCCAGACGGATTGTGCGATCCGAAGAGCAGCTGTTTCGGGAGGTCGACTTCGTCTTCGTGACGTCCGAGGGACTCCGGCAGCGCGCCGCGCAGTATGCCCACCGCGTCCACCTGTTTCCGTTCGGCGTGAGCTACGAACGATTCGAGCGGGTGAGAGAATCGACTGATGAGGTGCCAGCTGACCTGCGCTCGATTCCGCGGCCCATCGTCGGCTACGTCGGAGGTCTTCATCAGTGGATGGACTTCGGGTTGATTGCTGAGACCGCCAAGCGGATGCCCGACGTGAGTTTCGTCCTTGTTGGGCCCCGTCAGTCCGACACGACAGTCATCTCCGGGCTACCCAACGTGCGCCTCCTGGGCACCCGGTCGCATGACGAGCTGCCCAGCTACATCAAGGGATTTGACGTGGGGCTCGTGCCGTACCGGTCGAGCGCCTACACGGCGAACGTGTATCCGACCAAGCTCAATGAATACCTGGCCATGGGTATTCCGGTCGTGGCGACCGATCTTCCGGAGATCCGCCGATTCAATGCTGAGCATGGGCCCTGCGTTGCGGTCGCCACTGATCCAAATCAGGCGGTTCAGGCCATCAACACGGCGCTCGAGCGAGAGCCGTCGACTGATCGAGAACGCCGAATCGCGATCGCCCGGGAGAATAGCTGGCAGACACGCATCGCCAAGATGTCGGCGCTGATTGTCGAGGCGCTCGACCGGGAACCCGCCGAGGGCCGTTGGGAAAAGGTCCTTCTCCGTCTGTACCGACGCGCCAGACGTCGTGCCGGAGCGGTCATCGTCGGCATCGTATTCCTGTACGTGATCTCTTTTGAAACGTCACTACCCTGGGTGATGGCGGAGGTCCTGCGTGCCGCCGATGCGCCGCGGTCATCGGATGCCATTGTCGTGTTTGCGGGTGGTGTCGGAGAATCCGGTGAGGCCGGGGGTGGCTATCAGGAGCGGGTCAAGCAGGCTGTAGACCTCTACCAGGCGGGCTACGCGCCGCGTGTGATCTTTTCGTCCGGGTACGAGTTTGTGTTTCCGGAAACGCAGGTGATGCGAGATCTTGCCATTTCTCAAGGCGTTCCACCGGGGGCTATCCTGCTCGAGTCAGAGGCCGCAAACACGTACGCACACGTGACCCGCGTACGCGCCATTCTTGATCGACACGGTTGGCGCCGGGCTCTGCTCGTGAGTTCGCCGTATCACATGCGTCGGGCGATGCTCACCTGGAGGCGCGTCGCACCCGAAATCGAGATCATCCCAACGCCGGTGCCCCAGAGCCAGTTTTACACCCACGCTCGAGGCGCCAGCCTGCAACAGCTGCGCGGCCTGCTGCATGAGGTCGCAGCGATCGTCGTCTACTGGTGGAGAGGCTGGATCTGATGTGCGGTATCTGCGGAGAAGTTCGACTAGGCAACACCGGCAGCGTGAAACCCGATGACATCCTCGCGATGCGTGAGGCGTTGATTCATCGGGGTCCCGATGATGCCGGGCTGTTCATGTCGGCAGACCGCTCTGTCGGCCTCGGCTTCCGCCGGCTCCGTATCGTCGACCTCAGTGCGAATGCCAACCAACCCCTGCCGAACGAAGACGGAGAGGTCCGCGTCGTCTTCAATGGCGAGATCTACAACTTCAAGGAGCTGCGTCAGCAGCTCGAGGACCGCGGACACCGCTTCCGGTCGCACTCCGACACCGAAGTGATTGTCCATCTCTACGAGGAGAAGGGTGCCGACTGCGTGAGTCTTCTCGACGGCATGTTCGCTCTCGCCATCTGGGATCAGCGAAATCGGCGCCTGACCTTGGCTCGCGATCGCGCCGGCAAGAAGCCACTCTTCTACTACCACGCCCGCGACCGTGTGGCCTTCGCGTCAGAAATCAAGGCGTTCTTCGGCCATCCGGACATCCCGACCGAGGTCGATCCGTCCGCTGTGCCGTACTACTTCATCCACGGCTACGTCCCGTGCCCGAACACGTTCTATCACCAGATCAAGCAGGTCGAGCCCGCAACGGTTATGACCGTGGAGCACGATGGAACGATCGAGAGCCGGCCCTATTGGAGTCTTCGGTACCCGTCGCATGCGGAGTTAGCGTCTGCTGGACCGGTGGACCGCCGTCAGGTGGTCGGTCGACTCCGACAATTGATGACGCAGGCCGTCGAGCGCCGGTTGATTAGCGACGTGCCCATCGGCGCGTTCCTCAGCGGTGGTATCGATTCGACGATCGTCGTTGGCTTGATGAGCCGTGCGATGCCGGAACCAGTCAAGACCTTCAGCATCGGCTTCGAGGGTGATGTTGCCTATGACGAAACGGCGTACGCGCGTATCGCGGCGGAGCGGTTCGGCACGCAGCATACGGAGTTCGTGGTCGAGCCGTCGGCCGTTGATCTGATCGACAAACTCATTTGGCACCATGATGGCCCGTTCGGCGACTCATCGGCGGTGCCCACCTGCATCGTGTCGCGATTGACGAGTCAGCAGGTCACGGTCGTCTTGAATGGCGATGGAGGCGACGAGCTGTTCGCGGGATACGTGCGATTCTACGCTGGCGTTCTCGCGGAGAGAATCCCGAGAAGCGTTGCGCGCCTGCTGAATGCCGGACTCTCGCGCGTCCCATCTCCGGAGAGCTCGCGACATCGGCTCGCCCGGGCCCAGCGTTTCTTTGGAGCCGTCAATCTACCCCTCTATGAACGCATGACGAGGTGGAGCAGCTTGTTCTTCGACGACCTGGAAGACCTGCTGAATCCCGAGTTCGGCTCGTCGCTGCCACCGATCGATCGCCTCCGTTATCTCGAACGTGAGATCGATCGGATGACCGACCTGTCGACGCTGGGAAGGATCTTGCACGCGAATTTCCGCACCTACCTACTTGACGATCTGCTGGTCAAGATGGACCGTTGCGCGATGGCCAATTCTCTGGAAGCCCGATCTCCGTTCTTGGACCGGGCGCTGATCGAGTACGTGGCGACGCTCCCAGACCACCTGAAGCTCAGAGGTCGGAAGACGAAGGTCATCCTGCGCGAGGCATTTGCCGACTTGTTACCAGCCGAGATCGCGAATCGGGGAAAGATGGGCTTCGGAGTGCCCCTCGGCGCCTGGTTCCGGGGTGAGCTCCGTGATTTCGTCGGCGATCTCTTGCTGGCCGGTGACGCGAGGTTCCGCACCTACCTTTCGCCGACGTATGTCGAAAGCCTCGTCCGTCGGCATCAGGCGGGCAGGGCTGATCTCGGACATCAGTTGTGGAGCCTGCTGTGTTTCGAGCAGTGGCTGCGTCTACTGCCCGAGTGGGCGTCCCGAACCACGGTGCCCGTCGGCTTGTCCGACTAGCGTACTCATCTCTGTTCGGTCGTGGATCCTATACGTATCCTGAGGGTGATCGCGAGGCTCAATGTTGGTGGGCCAGCCCGCCATGTGATCCTCCTCACCGCGAAGCTCGACGCTGATGCCTATTCCACGCTCCTGGTGACCGGGAGAGCAGCCCCCACGGAAGGTACCATGCGGTCCTTTAGCGAGGAATTCGGCGTTGAGCCGCAGCTGATGGTGGGGCTGGGTCGGAAGATCTCGCCGTGGCGGGATCTTCTCGTGCTCATCAGACTGTATCGCCTGTGTGTTCGGTATCGGCCGCACGTGGTGCACACGCACACCGCCAAGGCCGGCGTGGTTGGACGCCTCGCCGCGTATCTGGCGGGAGTGCCGGTGATCGTACACACCTACCACGGTCACATCTTCCACGGGTATTTTTCCCCGGCCAAGACTTGGGTGTTTCTCGCTATCGAACGTTGGCTCGGTCGGTTCACGCACCGTCTGGTCACCGTGAGTGAAGCGGTGCGTCGGGATCTGCTGCGTCTCGAGATCTGCAAGCCCGATCGTGTCGTGGTGATACCGCTGGGGTTGCAGTTGGAGCCGCTGCTGTCGTGTGAGCGCCGTCGAGGTGAGCTCAGGTCCGAGCTGGGTCTCGGCGAGGACACGCCCCTGGTGGGTATCATCGCGCGACTTGTTCCGATCAAAGCACATGAGGTGTTTCTGGACGCCGCGGCGCGCGTGGCCGCCCGCGAGCCGCTCAGCCGATTCTTGCTCGTGGGCGACGGAGAGCGGCGAGGCGAGCTAGAAGCTCTCGTCGACCGGCTGGGTCTACGGGAGCGAGTCCAGTTCCTAGGGTGGAGAGAGGACCTGGACCGCGTCCTTGCCGACCTCGATATCGTGGCCCTGTCCTCACGCAACGAAGGATCCCCGGTCTGCCTCATCGAGGCCATGGCGGCGGCCCGTTCCGTCGTGGCCACCCGCGCTGGCGGGGTGGGTGATGTGGTGGAGGACGGCGTAACGGGTTGTCTCGTCGAGGTCGATAACGCTCAGCAGATGGCGCAGTCCATTCTGGCGCTCCTCGGGGATCCGAAACGACGAGCGAAAATGGGACAAGCCGGGCGCCGCCGAGTCTATCCTGGCTTCAGCAGTCAGCGGCTGGTTGATGACATCGACCGCCTCTATCGGGAATTGCTCGCGGAGTGCTCACGTGACGCTGGCTTTCGGACGTGATTCGTGCCAAGCCGAGTCTGATCTCAGACGATTGAACGCCTGGCAGCCGACGCCCGGGGTCCAATTCGGGTTCCTCGGCGACGGGTCCAGTATCATGCCCACACAGGCCGCGCACGCCTGACGGAAGATGTTGTCGACACTGCTCGTCCCGTTCTTCATCGCCTTGGCGACTTCGCTGGTGTTGGTGCCTGTCTCCCGGCTCATGGCCATCGGCCTGGGACAGGTTGCGCCACCGACGTCGGATCGCTGGCATAGCAAGACGACCGCACTGTTCGGCGGTGTGGCGATCACTCTCACGAGCCTCGCGTGCGTCACGGCTCTTTTCGGCTACGGCCAGTATGCGATCTTGCTGGCGTGCTCCGTGGCCATTTTCATCGTCGGACTCACCGATGATGCGGTTTCACTCAGGGCGTCGACGAAGCTGGTTGCGGAGATCGCGATCGCCAGCGTGTTCGTGTTCTTCCGGTATCGGTTGGGTTGGACCGAATCGCTAACCCTCGACAGTCTGCTGACGATCTTCTGGATCGTCGGCATTACGAACGCGTTCAATCTCTTGGACAACATGGACGGGCTGTGCGCGGGCGTTGCGCTGATCGCCGGCGGCGCGTGGCTCGTGGCCGCCTGGCCGGTTGATGTCACGAGCCCGGCCTACCTCGAGGCGCGCTATCTGGCGGTCGTGCTCGGCGCGACCGCCGGTTTCCTGGTCTACAATCTCCATCCCGCGTCGATCTTCATGGGGGATAGCGGTGCGTTGTTTCTTGGGCTGAACTTCGCCGTCGTGACACTTGCCCCATTGGAGCAGGACGGTGGCACGGCCAACCTGCTGTCGGTGGTGGCGTTGCCGGTACTCGTTCTCCTGATTCCCATCTTCGATATGACGCTGGTCACGCTGTCACGGCTACTCTCGGGCCGGTCGGCATCGACTGGAGGCCTGGATCACTCGTCGCATCGGCTGGTGTCGATCGGTCTATCCGAGCGTGTGGCTGTCGCGCTGCTGTGGAGCCTTGCCGCGTTGGCGGGTACGGTCGCGGTGGCCGTGCGTCACATCGACGGCACCTGGTCGAGCCTGCTCGTCGTGGGCTTCCTCGTTGGCATGGCGATCTTCGCCGCGTATCTGGCGCGGATCCAGGTCTATGAAGACGCCGACGTCAGGCAGACCAGCGGGAAGATCACGCCGCTGATCATCGATTTCGTGTACAGACGGCGAGCGGCCGAAGTCCTGCTCGACATGTGTCTCGTGTCAAGCGCCTACTATGCGTCATATCGCCTGTTGTGGGCCGGGGAGGCCTTGCAGGCCAACTTCGCCTCCTTCCTCGAGTCGCTCCCGCTCGTGCTGGGGACGCAGATGGTGGCACTGTTCGCCGTTGGCGCGTACCAAGGTCTCTGGCGTTACTTCGGTCTCATGGACAGTATCGTGTTCGTCAGGGCCGTCGTATTCGGCACGATCGGCGCTGAGTTACTGATCCTGTATCTCTCTCGATTCGAGGGCTATTCACGTGCCGTGTTCGTCGTCTACGCCGCTCTGCTGTTGCTGATGTTGACGGGATCACGCGCGTCATTTCGCCTGATCAGCGAATTCGTCAATCGGTGGCGGCAGACCGGCAGCCGCCTGGTCATCTACGGCGCGGGGGATGGTGGCCTGGTGGCGGCTCGAGAATTATTGAACGACCCCCATAAGCGGTACCGGATGCTTGGGTTCATCGATGACGACCCGAATCAAGCCCACGTCCGAGTCCACGGCTACCCCGTGCTGGGCGGCTACCGCCATCTACAGACACTACTCATCAGGAATGCCGTCGACGTGGTAGTCGTCAGCACGCGGCTGATCGATGCCGAGCGCCTGCAATGGCTTCGGGATCTCTGTGACGAGCACGGGGTGGCCTTGTCCCGCCTGCAAGTCGATTTGGAAACGCTCGCGCCGCCTCCGCACCGACCGCGATCAACGTCCCGCGTGGAGCGGAGCGGCAACACCGGCAGTGTGAGCTGATCTTCGACCCGGGGTGGTTACCTGAACCGCCTCTCTACTGGTCGGACACCTCCACGATCTCGCCGATCATTATCCCCAAGTCGCGCGTGTCCGTGCTGTCGGGCAGCACGTCGGCCGGACGCCAGGTACGGTCGACTTCCAGGTCGACGCGGGAGAACTTCTTGTCAGGGTTGGACGGTGTCGGGATGCGGATGCGGCGCCACCGATCGTCGTCGAACGAGATCTCGTTCACCACACGCCCATCCAGCGCAATTTCCACAGTCCCTGGGAAATCCACTCCGATCCGGTACACCTGCATGGGGATCTCGATCGCACGTGGCTTCGAAGTCACGAAGAATCTCACCCGCCGTCCGGTCCATCGGAACGGGGTACTTGCTCCGTCCCTTTCCCAGTTGTAGAAGCCGTAGGAGATAGGAGACCGATCGATGGCATCGAACTCCTGGCCGATACGCATCGGGACGGAAGCGAACACGCACAGGATCACCAGGACTGTGAAACCAAGCGGCCGGCGGGCCGGTGCGGCCAGACCGGCCCACAGCTGGCCGAGAGGGGCGAGCGCCACTCTTCGTTCGTCTGACACGTTCCGAACTTCGTCGTCTTTCAAACCGGTCACGCCGGCGGCCAGGCCAACGAGCATCCAGAACGGATGGGCCACCTCGGCGAAGAGCAACGGGTGGCCTACGAGACCTGCGAGCAGGAAGGCCGCGAGCCCCGCGAGTACGCCCGCAATCCTCCAATCGGCCCGATTGGCGCGATGATACTTCCACCCGTTCCAGAACGCCGATCCGATCACCCACAGAAAAGCTGTCAGGCCAATCAGCCCAAGCTCCACTGCGACCTGCGCGAACTGGTTGTGGGCGTTGGCCCGGGGCGCGAAGAATGTTGTCTGAAGAATCGCGGAGAGCTCCGGTGAAGCGAACCGTTCCGACGAGAGCAAGTACTGGTCGATGCCGATCCCGAAGAATGGATGTGTCGCCGCCATCCGCAGGGAGGTGTCGTTCATCAGGAAGCGAAAACGGAGTGAGTCCAGGGCTGTTGAGCTCTGGATCACATACCCATACAGACCCGTCGACAGGACCAGGCCTGTGACGAGCATGACCACAAGGCTGGCTCTTCGCGAACCTGAGAACCCACGGCGCGTCACCGCCGTCATTCCGATGAGCGCCACCATTCCAAGGCCGGCAGCGGTAGCGGCGCGCGCATGCGTCAGCAGCAGCGCGACCAGAATCAGCCCGGCGGCCGATAGCCACCCCGCACGCCACACACGTCGTCCGGCGGCTGAGCAGAGGGCCACGAGACCGGTCAAGAGAAAGTAGGCTCCGGCTGAATTGAGCTTGCTGAGATGCATGAGGTGGCCCTGGCTGAGGAGGGGCCGAAGCTCTCCCACCGGATCTGCGCTGGCCATCATCGCCATCCCCAGTTGGACAATGCTCAGGGTGGCCGCTCCCACGGCCCCCGCCACGATCATTCTGATGAGCCGGCGAGCAAGAGTCTGATCCTCACGAACCGCGGCGGTCACACAGAGGAACAGGGCGAGCCCCTCGAGCATGAGCAGGCTGTTGTGGATGACCCCGAAGCCGCTCAAGTCGCCGGCCCATGGTCTGGCATCGGCAATGACGGCCGTGAAGTAGTCGCGTGTCAGATGAGTCACGATCTGCAGAATGAACGGCCACGGGTAATCCTTCCAGACCTGCAAGACCGCCACCTGGACCACCAACGAGGCCACCACGACGGCGCCGAAGAGCAACGCCGGCATGCGCAGCCTGTTGTCCAACCGCGGCGCGCTGTCGCCTCGGCGCAGGCCGTGTAGGAGCCAGCCCGCCAAAAACGCCAGGACGAGAGCTTCGGTTGCGTTTGCCGGGTAGGCCTCCGGCCAGATGCGCGTCGTGAGAACATGGCCCAGCGGCACTAGGCCGGCGATGATCAACAAGCCGCTGACGGGGCGGACGAACGCGACGGCTCCGACCAGTCCGACCGTGAGCTTCAGAACAATCGGCACGTGGTTCGCTGTGAGGAACGACTGCAATATGAGCACGGTGACACTTGCCGGTGCGAGCATCACAAGCACGGTGCGAGGGTTAGCGGTGCCCCAGGCGAGGAGGTTCCGGGCGAGTTGCTGCGCGGCGGTGGCGGCGAATCGGACTATGTGCTGCGCGACTGCGCGCGTGAACTGGATGATGGCCAGCGCCGCCCGGGAAGCGAAGACCACCGCG
>DCWO01000044.1 GCA_002328865.1 Dehalococcoidia bacterium UBA2160
GGGTCGGCCTGAAGGCCGAGCCCACCGCATTTAAGTGCTCTGGCCGTTGAAGGCTAAGCGCTGCCTCTCAGGATCGAACTGTTGTCAGGAGGCTCCGATGTCAACGATAGAGTCCACTCCGGACGTGCTTGTAATCGGTGGAGGGATCGTCGGTTGCGCGACGGCGTACTACCTGGCGAAGCGAAACGCGTCCGTCGTGCTGGTTGAAAAAGGCGAGATTGCCGACGAGCAGTCGAGCCGGAACTGGGGCTGGGTCAGCCAGCTTCGAAACCCGAACGAGGCTTCTCTCGCGTTGCTGTCTCAGAGCATCTGGCGAGGGTTGTCCGATGAGCTGGGGACCGACCTGGACTGGGTAGAGGGCGGCGGGATGTACCTGTCCGACGATGACGAGCACTTCCGTGAGTTCCATCGCGCCGCCGAGCTCATGAACGCCGCCGGCGTCGACTCTCGTGTTCTCACTCGTCCTGAGGTCGAAGCCCTGATACCTGAGATCGCTGGTGACTGGACCGGCGGATACTACACACCGACGAATGGCCAGGCCGAGCCCGCGAAGGTCACCGCGGCTTTTGCGCGAGCCGCCCAGGAGATGGGCGCCGAGATCTACACGAATTGCGCCGCCGAGGATGTGACCGTGTCCGGCGGTCGCGTCCAATCGGTGAGAACGGAGCTGGGCGATGTGAACGCACAGACCGTCGTTTGCGCTGCCGGCGCCTGGTCGTCGAAGATCGGCCGCATGGCGGGCCTCAGCCTTCCTCAGCGCAAAATCCGCGCAACGGTGGCGAGCACCGAACCTGTGCCGATCTTCACTCGGATCAACGTATGGGGCGGCGGAGTCGCAGTCCGACAGCGCAACGACGGGTCATTGGTCGTCGCGGGCGAAGGCACGGCAGATCACGACATGACTCTCGACTCCTTCCGGCACATGCGCCTGTTCATGCCGGAGGTTCGGCGAAACTTGGGCAAGATCAGGCCAAGGTTCGGACCCGAGTTCGTCCGAGACGTCGGGCGCGCTATGCCCTGGTCGAACGCCAGGAAGCATCCCTTCGCCCATGCCGTTGGAGTCGAGCCCAAGCCCAACATGAATAAAGTTCGAGACGGAGTGAAATCCCTCATCCAGCTGTACCCGCACCTGGAAGGCCAGATCCGAATCGACAAGGCCTGGGCAGGCTATATCGACGGCACGCCGGACAGAACGCCCGTAATCGGCGCCGCCGACGGTCTCGAGGGATTTATGTTCGCCACCGGTTTCAGCGGACACGGCTTTGCTCTGGGCCCGGGGGCGGGCCGAGTTGTCTCGGAGTTGATCCTCGACGGGCAGCCGTCGGCGGACATCCACATGATGCGCTACTCCAGATTCGCCGAGGGCGACTTGAGCCCGTACGCGCGTTGACGTTCGAGCCGCGTAATCTCCTCCACTTTACGAATGACGGAAGCGGTCGCGCTCGGGGCCGGCTATGAATCCGTCGGATAGTTCTAGGACCGTCGGCTCTCAACGAGGCGAGGTCCTGAAATACAGAGACTTTCGCCTTCTCTGCCTGGCGACAATATTCGATGCCATTGGGTTCATGGGCGACAACCTGATCCTCGGCTGGCTGATCCTGGACCTCACAGACTCGACCCTGATGGTGGGCTTGGGCTTAGCGGTGAGACACGCGCCCGCGTTCTTTCTGGGCTTGTTCGCCGGCGCCGTCGCCGACACAAAAGACAGGCGAACAATCATGCGCCTCCTGACCGTCGGAAACGCATTTATCGCCGCGTCTCTTGCCGCCTTGTTGGTGTCTGGCCAGATTCAGATGTGGATACTGCTGCCGATTGCAGTGGTCGGCGGAGCGCTGGGCACAATGAATCAAACGGCGCGTCAGGCGTTCGCCTGGGACATCGTGGGCCAGCGAAACGTCCTCAGCGGCCTATCCTTTGTCAGCCTGTCGATGCGGTTCGGCGGCATGATCGGGGCGCTTGCCGTAGGATTCGTTTTGGGAAGGGTCGGCCCCAGCGCCGCATACTCCTTGCTGACTGGCGGCTACCTGGTGTCGCTGGTCGTCCTGACCATGATTCGTTCACGTGGGCAGGCGGCCCCCAAGGGAGGTCAGCCCGTATGGGAGAGCGTCAAAGAGTTCGGCTCCGAGCTGCGTCGCAACGGAGCGTTGGCTCTCATGGTCTTGGTGGTCGGCTTGGTCGAGGTTTTGGGTTTCTCGACTCAGGTGCTAATGCCCAGCCTGGCCAGAGACATCCTGAACGTGGGAGCCGAAGGCCTGGGCATAATGGGCGCATTCAACTCCGGCGGAGGGTTGATCGCGATCGCGTTGATATCTCCGCTTGGAGAGTTGCGCAGGCAGGGCTTGGCGTTCCTCGCGGTGATTCACGTATTCGGATTGTCGCTCGTGCTGCTCGGATTGGCTTCCACGTTCTATCTCGCCCTCGGCGCGATTTTGCTGCTGAGCGGGTCGATGGCGCTTTCGGACCTGTTCTCGCAGACGTTGATGCAAAGACTGGTGCCCAACGAACTTAGAGGTCGAGCGATGGGAGCATGGGTTGTCGCGGTGGGCACTTCGCCGTTGGGAAACCTTCAGATCGGCGCGCTTGCTTCGGTTATCGGAGTTGGGTTGACGCTCGTATCTCAGGGCGCCGCGCTGATGGTTCTGGGCGCGACCACCCTCGCCGTCTCCGCGCGACTCAGGAAATTGTAAACCGGGCGCGATCGGCGCCCCAGAATGCGCTTGCCGGTTCGAATTCCGCCGAACTGTGCCGCATCATAGCTTGATGCGATTTTCGTGAGTTCTGTATCATAAGTGGAAGTAGTGATTGGACGTCAACTTCCCGCCGGAGGCGCAAGCTACCCGTTGAACGTCAACGAGCCACAACCACTGCATCGCTCCGAAGACCATGGCGGGGGCGAGACCGAGGACGTTCGTGGCTGGACCGGACCGGTGGCGAATCACGCCTCGTCATCGGCGGAGACACCGGCGCCGGAAGCCTTGGCCATCGGACGCCCCAACCCATTTTCCAATCCAACCCCCAAAGGCGCCCCGACTTCCGCCCCCGCTGCTTCTAGCGTCCGCCGTCGTCGGAAGATCCGGGTGCAGGCGGCAGCCCACACCTTCGAGTCGTTCAAACACCGCAATTTCAGATTCGTCTGGGCCAGCACGTTCTTCTCTTCAGGCGGGTTCTGGCTTCAGCAGATCGTCATCGGCTGGCTGACCTACGACATCACGCAGTCCGCGTTTTTGACGACTCTTGCCATGGGCCTGGATGCCCTTCCGATCTTGTTCATCGGTCCGATGGGCGGGCTTCTCGTGGACAAGTTGGAACGCAGACTGTTGCTGGCTGGAGTCCTGACGTATCAGGCGACGATCACGCTGACGTTCGCGGTCATCGTCTGGACGGGCATGGTCGAGACCCCGTACATCTTCGCCTACATCCTGATGATGGGTTTGGCGTGGGTAATTCTCGATCCGGCGAGGATGTCGCTGATACCGAATTCGGTGCCCAAAGAGAACCTGGTGAACGCGTTCGCGCTGAATTCATTGGGATTCAGCGCCACACGGCTGGCAGCGCCAGCGATGGGAGGGGCGGTTCTTGCGCTGGTGGGTCCGGGTCCGGCGCTCGTAATTGAAGCATCTCTACAGCTCACGGCCATGGCGGCGGCGTTGTCGATCAGACTGCCCAAAGTCGACCGCGGGACGCTGAAGCTGAGCAGCGCCTTCAATGAATTGCTGGAGGGCGCCAGGTATGTGAAAGCCCAGCCCGTCGTCCTCAGCGCGATGATACTGGGCATACTGCCGCCGTTGATCTCCTTCCCGTACGTCAGCGGACTGATGCCGGTATTCGCGGCTGAAGTGTTCTACACGGGCTCCGTGGGCCTGGGTTTGCTGATGTCGTCGCTCGGCGCGGGCTCGGTGATCGGCACGTTGTTGCTCGCTTCACTAGGCGATGTCAAACGCAAGGGACGCCTCATCACCGTCGCCGTTGTTTGTACGGGCTGCGCCATGCTGGGGTTCTCCTTCGTCCGATCGTTGGCTTGGGCGCTCCCCGCATTGGCACTCGTCAGCGTGGGGATGATGCTGTTCTTTGCTGAGACGAGCGCCCTGATACAGAGCATTGTGTCGGACGAGTTCAGAGGGAGGGTGTCTTCTCTGTACTCGTTAACCTTCGGCGCGCTGCCGGTCGGGAGCTTCTTGGCGGGCAGCATGGCTCAGAAACTGGGAGCGCCATCGGCCACGCTGATAGCGAGCGTCGTGCTCGTTTCCGCCGCCTTGATGTTCACCCTTTGGAACCGAGCGCTGTGGCGGGCGGGATAAGACGACGGGATGTGCGGGGTGCGTGGCGGATGCGGACGCAACGCCGGATGTATCGACGGGGGAGCGCCGGTAGGTCGCATTCGGGGTCGCGAATCGGGTACAATCAGATTCGTTCTGCACCGGACATGTGGGTCAGCCGGAACTCACCGACGCATCGGGAATCCGGAGTGACTGTGGGTGGGAGGACCTGATGAGCACCACGGCGTACATCATGATCGAGACCAGCGTGGGCAAAGTCAACGACGTTGCGACGACTTTGCGATCTACACCCGGGGTGACCACGGTCGACATCGTCATTGGTCCCTACGACATCATCGCGACGGTGTCGGCGGCCGACATGAACGCGGTGAGCGAAGTACTGGCAAACCACGTCCACAAGGTGAAGGGCGTCGCTCGCACCCTGACCTGCATTTCACTCAACAGGGGTTAACCATCCGGACTCGTACACTCCGTTCGTGCGAAAAGAGGGGGAGGACATCTCCGCCTGGGTGGACTGATTACCCCTTGGACTCACAGGTTTCACGCACGTTTGTCGTTCCGCGCGCCGTCCCGGCAGTATCGGTCCTGGTCATCGGAGGTGCATCGTGAAGTTCTCGCTGTCGTTTCTCCCAAAGGAAGACAAGTTTTTCTTTCTGCTGCATCAGAGCGCGACCAATATTCAGGACGTTGCTCGCCGATTGAAGGACCTGACTGACGACTTCGACAACGTCGAAGCCAAAGTGGCTGAGATCAAAGACCGAGAGGAGTTCGGCGACAGGATCATCCACGATGTGACCAAAGCCCTCCATCGAACCTTTGTGACCCCCATCGACAGAGAAGACATACTGGAGCTGGCCGGGCGGTTGGATGACGTTGTCGATGCGATTGACGAAGGCGCGCAGTACATCCTGGAATACAAACTCGAGGAACCGACCACGGCCGCTCAAGAACTCGCGGCGATTATCGTTGACTGTGCCAATGAGTTGGAACGAGCGATAGCGTTGCTGGCATCCAAGAACGCGACGCTGCGCGACATTCTGCCCATTACCGTGGAGATCAACCGCCTCGAGAACGTTGCGGACAAAGTGACCAGCCGCGCCAGGGGTGAGTTGTTCAGCAACGGGTTTGACATAGCCCAGATCCTCAAATGGCGCGACGTGTACGATGACCTCGAGGAAGCCACGGACCGGGCGGAAGACGCGGCCAACGTGCTGGAAGGGATCGTGTTGAAGCATTCATGATCGGCACTAAGGGGGCGGCGCTGCAACGATGATCGAATCCGCATCCCTCGGCTTCCTGATCCTCGTAATCGTCATAGCGGTTGCATTTGAGTTTGCCAACGGTTTCAACGACGCGGCAAACGCCATCGCCACAGTAGTTTCCACTCGCGTTATGTCTCCCTTGGCGGCGGTCGCCATGGCCGCCGTAATGAATTTCGTAGGCGCAGTGTCCGGCACTGCCGTCGCCAAGGCGGTGGCCAAGGGAGTGGTTGACCCCGAAGGAATCACACAGACAGTCGTGGCCGGCGGCGTTGCGGCCGCGGCTTTGTGGGTCTTTCTGGCCAGTCGGTGGGGAATGCCGGTCAGCGGGAGCCACAGCCTGATCGCCGGCGTTGCCGGCGCGGGAGTGGCGCAGGGTGGATTCGGATTGCTGCAAGGCCCGGGACTCACAAGAATCCTAGAGGGCCTCATCTTTTCGCCGATCTTCGGCTTCTTCCTCGCATACACCGTGATGTTGATTATCTACTGGACGCTTCGTTCGATGGCGCCCACGATGATTACGACGATATTCTCCAAAGCCCAGATATTCACCGCAGGTTGGATGGCGTTCAGTCACGGCTCCAACGACGCCCAAAAAACCATGGGCATCATCACGCTTGCCCTGTTCACTCACGGGACAATCGACGTCCTCGAGGTCCCGCTGTGGGTGATCATCCTTTCGGGAGCGGTCATGGCTGCCGGCACCTATTTCGGGGGCTTCCGGGTCATTCGCACTCTGGGGGTCCGGATCGTTAAGATGAGACCAATCCACGGTTTCGCAGCGGAAGGCGCCGCCGCAGGCGTTATCACTGCGGCGTCGAGGTGGGGCATTCCTATAAGCACCACGCACACGATAACGTCCGCAATCCTGGGGATGGGGTCGACGCGAAGACTCTCAGCCGTGCGTTGGGGCGTCGCGCGGAGCATCGTCTCCGCGTGGGTTCTGACCTTCCCGATATGCGCGTTTCTCGGCGGGTTGCTGTACTATCTGGCAGACCTGGTCGTGGCATAGGCGGAATACGCCTGACCAAGCGGATTGCCTCGAATGCTTTGCAGGTCGAAGCTGGTCGTTCTCTCGCTGTTTGCCTGCCCTCCCTAGCCCAACGTTTCTTTCGGGATGCCCGTATTGACCGATGAAATCGGTCGGTCGGCATGTCAGTTACGGGCGGAACCCGGTTGACCTCGCTTCTGGGCAATGCCTATAATCCGATTTGTCGCCAGCATCGCGAACGTATTGAGTCCATTGTCCCACGCCGGGCGTTGTCACATGGCTTCTCGCGACATCACCACACAATCAGCCGAATCCGAGCGCGCCCTACTGTACACGGTGTGGGCCGGTGTGCTCGCCGTCCTGTTCATGCCGCTTATCGTGACGAGCTCGACGCTTTTCCCATTCATCGTGGGCAAGGCGCTGTTTGCCCGGTCGCTAATCGAAGTTACCGCTGCCGTCTGGCTCATGTTGATCTTCGCGTACCCCCGCTACCGGCCCGCACGATCGTGGGTGTTGGCAGCCTTCGGCGTGTGGGTCGTGATTTCTCTGCTTGCCGGATTCGCCGGAGTAAGTTTGGTGCGAAGCCTATGGTCCACGTACGAGCGAATGCAAGGCATAGTCGATCTCGCTCATTGGCTCGCGTTCGTCGTGATCGCCAGCACGATATTTCGGAGCTTCAACGACTGGAAGCTGTTTTTCAGCGTCAATCTCGGGGTCTGCACGCTAGTCTCGGTGCTTGGCATAGGCGCCCATTTCGACCTCTGGGAATCCAACCTGATCGGCTCTTCTACAAGAATCCAATCTACTCTGGGTAATCCGACCTACGTCGGCGCCTATACGATGGTCAACCTGATGATCGCTCTCGGGATGGCATTCCACACGTGGTACACCAGGCGTGAATCGGAACCTCGCAGCGTGGTCAGACGACGTCGCAGACGGGCGTCGCAACGCCCGGAAGGCGCGTCGGAATGGCAGATTTGGCTACACACTTTCTGGATCACCTCCGCGGGTGTGAACCTTTGGGCTCTTTGGCTGACTGGCACAAGGGGGGCATACGTTGGGATGGTGGCTTGCGCGATTACGTTTGCGGGGATTTATCTGATGTGGGGCGCTCCGGATGTGCTGAAAAAGGCTTCGTACGCCATTTTCGGTGTCTCCGCGGCGGGAATTATCTTCTTCGGGTTGGCCAGATCGACAACGGCATTGGATCCCCTCGTGGATGCGAGCTTCACCCTTCGCCGCGTAACTCAAGTGAGTTTGACCGATGCCAGCATCAAAGGGAGGTTCACCGCCGCCAGCGCCGGACTTCGAGCATACCGAGACAAGCCGATTTTGGGATGGGGACCGGAGAACTATCTGATCGCGTGGGGTCGATATTTCGATCTTGATTCCGGCGTGACCGAGCGGTTCGATCAAGCCCACAACAAGCTGGTCGAAGAACTGACGACGAAAGGCACGTTTGGCCTGGCGGCTTATTTGTGGGTTTGGGGAGCCATGTGTTGGGTGATCGTCAGGTCTGTGCGAAGACGTGAACCCGCAGACAGGATAATTATCGCTTTTGTCTCCGCGGCCCTGGTAGGCTTTTTCGCTCAGAACATGTTCTTGTTCGATTCTCCCGTGACATCGCTGCAATTCGCGGTGATGGTCGCATTTGTAGCCGGGGAAGAGATGTGGCTGCGACGGTCTGACTCCGGACAGGAGGAAACAGATACGGGACAGGACCGCCAACCCTCGGGGTTTATGTCATTCGATTCAACGATCGCCCGGTCGATTGCAAATCGGTTGCACACTCCAATCGGCGGGATAATTGGCGCCGTTGTCTTGGCCGCGGTGGTTTCCGCGTCATTGGTCTTTTTCAACGTGCGCCAGTTCACCGCCGCCACCGCCGTGGTTCAGACCAGCGATCCGCAAATCTCATGGGCAGATCGCTTTTCTTTCTTCGAGGAATCGATTGGGGACTTCCCGGGGTTGGCCAACTACCCCAGGCTCTTACTGATGAGTCAGGTGACAAACAATATCGGCACCCTCAACGTCGACGAGCTGAACGCCGCTCTCGAATTGATCGAACGCGAGGGAGCAGAAGCACTGAAGGCAGAACCCGAAAGCTGGCGGATTCACCTCTCGCTGGCTCGCTTCTACCAACTGATCTCTCAAGTCGATCCGAGTTCTTTGGAAACCGCGAGACAGCATATTGACGAAGGCGTTCGATTGGCGCCCAAAACCCTGGACGCCGATGCGACCAGAAGAGAGCAAGAGAGACTCGAGGCGGCCCGCTGAGGCTGGTGTAGGCGAGGGAATCGAGATTGGCGCCGTCGCACGACACGCCGACAATGGGCAGCTACCGGAAGTGCTTCTCACTGTCGTGCCAATGACCCGTCGCTGTCAGCCAAACGGACATGAACAACAGCTTGATGTCCAACTGAGGCGACATCTTCCTGATGTACAGAAGGTCGTATCGGAGCTTGTCGCGAGGTCTCGTTGCGTACCTGCCGTAGACTTGCGCGACCCCTGTGAGGCCGGGCCTGACACGGAGGCGCTCGCTGAACCGGGGAAGCTCCTTGGCGAATTCCGCGGCCAAACCCGGCCGCTCCGGTCGGGGACCGACCAGGCTGAGGTCACCCTTCCAGAGGTTTATCACCTGAGGCAGTTCGTCTAGGGCCCTGGCCCTGAGCAGCTTGCCGACTTTGGTTATCCTCGGATCGTCGTCCGCGGCCCACACGGCGCCCGTATACTCTTCGGCGTCGCGGACCATCGAACGGAACTTGTACACTTTGAACGTGCGACCGCCCTTGCCGAGTCGCAACTGCGTGTAGAACACAGGGCCTCGGTCTTCCAACCAGATGGCCAACGGTATGGCCAGCCACATGATCAGCCACAACGGCGCGAGCGCCACGTGGGCCGCGAAGAGAATGACCAAGTCTAACGGACGTTTATAGGCCTCGTTCGGCGAGTTCGGGCGTGAGGCGCGGTTTTCGGGAGTTGGTGGAGGGGCCATAACGAACGGTGCGTCGCCAGAATATCGAGCGATGTCTCTTGGTGTCTCTGAATGTTCGAGCACGCTGTGGCGACTGCGGTCCGCCGGTTCAGGCGATGATGTCCTTCGCCCAATCACGTTGCTCTAAATACCATTCTACCGCCCTGGTGACTCCGTCTTCCAGGCCGGTCTCGGGTCGCCAATTGAGCATCCTGGCGGCTTTGTTGATGTCCGCCCATGTCGATTGTACATCGGCGGCGTGTCGAGGGAGGTAGTCCACCTCGGCGGTCTTCCCCAAGACTTTCTCGATGATTGATATCACTCTCGTGATGCGGGCTGGGTTGTCGCTGCCAAGATTGATGATCTCGTAACCCATCGGTTCGAGCGATGCGACAACGCCAAGGGCTATGTCGTCCACGTACGTGAAGTCTCGCTCCCCACCGTCGCCGTATAGCTGGATCGGCAGCCCTTCCGCGATCGCACGGGTAAATCTGTACACGGACATGTCCGGACGCCCGGCCGGTCCGTACACGGTGAAGAATCGCAGCACGGTCACGTCGATTCCGAACAGATGGTGGTAAGTGAAAGCCAGTGTTTCCGCGGCCTTTTTCGTGGATGCGTAAGGAGACAACGGCATGGCGGTGGGGGCGTCCTCGGCGAACGGCGGAGTCGTGTCATTTCCGTAGACACTCGATGTCGACGCCAAAACGAATTTGCCGACCCCGCGTTCTTTGCACAATTCCAGTAAATTCAGAGTGCCGACGTAATTTGTCTCGGCGTAGATCCATGGGTTGTCCAGCGATTGCCGGACTCCCGCTCTGGCCGCAAGATTGATGACGGCGTCGAATTCGGCGTCGAACACTGAGCCTAAAGCCGAAACGTCTCGTATGTCGATTTCCTCAAATCGAAACGTCTCGATGCCGTCCAGTTGCCGCAATCGCCATCGTTTGAGCTCAGGGTTGTATCCGTCACTGATGTCGTCGATCCCCGTGACTCGATGGCCTTGATCGAGAAGCATGCGAGCGACGGTGGAAGCAATAAAACCGGCGCAGCCGGTCAGCAGGAAATGTCCCATGAATCAACAAGCCTCTGTGGGGCTGGATCTCCGATGGAGTCGGGAAACTGTCCCTACTATACATAAACGGCAGCCATATGTGGAGCGCCTCACGCCTCCGATGGCAGCGCATTTACCGCCCGCCAGCCGGTTCGGCTGCCACACGGCGCCCACACATTGCGCCATTGAGGATCGCAACAAACTTAGATGCGCCTGGTATCATACTCCCGCGTCAGCGAGAAACCGCGGATAAAGCGTTGCTACTGGATACACCGACGGCGCCGGGAGGTGATCGGCCACGCATGGCAGCTACAGACATGGTAGCCCGACTGTGAGACCCATCCACCATGCGGCGCTGTCCGCCGTGACCGGAGGCGCTGTATGAGTCGCGTCCGGTGAACCCTGGGCCGTGCCGGTCGCCGTCGGAGCGGGCGTTCTGGTAGACGCGGACCATCTTGTTGACCAGATCTGGCACTTCTACATGCACAAGAGGCCTGCCGCGATCCTGGCCCTGCACGGTTGGGAATGGCTGGCGGCGTTGGGCATCGTGTCCGCGGTGCTCGAGTTCCCGTGGTGGATGGTAGCCGCGACGTTCGGATACGGGTCCCACGTCATCACTGACCAGATCTTCAACGGCGTTCACCGTTGGGGCTACTCGATAGCTTTCAGGGTGCATCACCGGTTTCGCGTGGAGCGGTTCTCGGACCGATGGCGATTGAAACGTCCTGTCGACGCGTTAATCAACGAGCTCCGTGTCGGAAGACGGACCCCCCAGTGACGTCCCGGCTGGTCGTTCTGGCGCCTACGCGGGCTTTTTCGCGGTCACCAAGGCGAGTTGAGTTGGCGCCGGAATCAGTTGCGTATCCTGAAAACCGGCGTCTCGAAGCCAGCCAGCCACCTCGGCCCCGTCCCTATCCGCCGCTCCCGCGTCGAAAACAACTTTCACGTACAGGTTCTCCATGGCGTCCACCCTCGCTTGGTCCGGCGTCCGGTCGATGCGCAGGTAGTCCTGCACGATAATCATGCCGCCGGGGGAGAGCAGCCGGCGCGCCAAAGCGAAAAGCTCGCGGCACTCGGCATCGGACTTGATCAGAACCACTCCGGACACCAGCACAACGTCGTAGCCGTCGCCTAGGCCCGCAGCGAAGAAATCCCCCTCGATGAATGAGATCCGTCCGGTGAGGCTGTTCTCGGCTACCAACTCTCTGGCAATCACCAGAGGTTCCGGCTGGTCAACCACCACGGAGCGGAGATCGGGGTTTGCCTGACACAGCGCGATGCTGTAGCTGGCTGCGCCTCCGCCCAAATCGACGAGTGTGCGCATGCCTTCGAGGTTCACGCTCTCGACCAGATGACGGGCCTGGCCGGTCATGGCCCGGTTGTGTTGCCCCATCATGTAGTTGGTCCAATACGTTTCGGCGTCCACGAAGTCGGTTTCGAACGGCGGAATCGTCTTGCCGTCTCTGACGATCTCGTCCAAGCGGCCCCACGATGCCCATGCGTTCGTATGGTGCAGTGCATGATCGCCGACGTACTCCTCTTTTCCAGGCACCAGAAATCCCGACGCGACCGCGCTGTTCGTGAACCGATCGCCTTGCCTCTCCACCAATCCCAAAGCCTCGCATGCTTCGACGAACGCGCGCACGATGCCGACCTCTCCTGGCATCTCTTCCGCCAACTCGTGTGCGGTCAGCGATTTGCCATCCAGAAGAGAAAATGCGCCGAGTTTGATTCCCGCCCTGAGCACAGCGGAGTACCAAAAACTGCGGGCCAGCTCTCTAACGAGCTCCACACCTGTCGATTCGTTCGGCATACGGCCTCCAATTTCGATAATCGGGTATTCGTGGCGAGAAGATTCGTACGGCTGCGCCGCGCGTCCACCCCCGCCTCACAGTAGAGCCGAAGTGTACACCAAGTGCTGGGCATGTGATACGGTATCACCCGGTCGCGAGCTTGAATCTGGTGCGGAGGCAGTCACGAATGAAGATCACTGGACTTACGGTTCACGCATTCGAGCCCCGGCCGAACGCCCACCAAGAAACGACCGAGTACATGAGCGCCGCCACCCGTCAGAACGGCGTTGCTGTCATATCCACCGACGAAGGCATCGAAGGCGTGGTGTCAACGCTGGCAGGCACTGCCAAGCAGCTCGCCAACCTCTGGGCCGAGGCGAGAGGCCACATCGAGGGCGCGGACCCGCTGGATCGAGGCGGGATCGAGAACGTTCTCAGGCGTCGATACTCGTGGCCGAGCCGGGTGCTGGGCGTGCTCGACTACGGACTCTGGGACATCGCCGGCAAGGCATTCGATTTGCCTGTCTATCGTCTGCTTGGGGCGACCAGAGAGAAGGTGTTGGCCTACGGGTCGACCGTGCACCATGCCACTGACGAGCGATTCATCGAGATCGCACTAGAGGCCAAGGCCCGCGGGTTCACCGCAGTCAAGCTGCACCCGTACGGCGCCGCAGACGACGACATCCGCATGTGTTACGCGGTGCGGAAGGCCGTGGGAGACAAAATGAACCTGATGCTGGACACCCTGGCGTATCCGGGGCCGTACAGCCGGCACGACGCGTTCAGAGTGGGCAGGGTGCTGGACGAACTCGGCTTCTGGTGGTTCGAGGACCCGTTGCCCAAAACCGATTTGGACGGACTCGCCGCGTTGACGAAGGCGTGCCAGCGCGTACAGGTTCGCATGGCTGACCGAGTCGAGGACATCCGCGAATACGCCGAGATGGTCCGCCGCCGGTGCATGGACATAATGGCCGGACCGGCATCCTTCGGCATCACCGACCTGATGAAACTGTCGGCCATGGCCGAGGTCAACCACATGAACATGGAGCCCCACGATTTTGGCGGCGGAATAGCCAGCCTCCACGTTCTGCTCGCGGTGGCGAACGCCGACTACTACGAGTTGGCCGTGCCTCAAGGATGCTTCGACACGGCTCTCTATCCGGGCGTCTACCTGGATCCGATGGACATCGATTCCGACGGTTTCGTTCACGCGCCGACGAAGCCCGGACTCGGCTTTGGCATCGATCTCACCGAAGCAAAGAAAATCACGGAACAGACGGTTGTTGTCTAGCGGGAGCAACGAGGGATGACCGGGACGAAGCCAATCGAAGACCGCTCGAAGTTGACCCAAAGCAGGGCTTTTCGAGCGAAGGCAATCGCTGACGCCGGAGGCATCGAGCAGGCCATCGACGCCGGAACGCTGGCTCGGCGAGTCGACATTACGCTGTCCGAGGCAATCGTCCTGGGGTTGTTGCGGCAAGGGGTAGCCAATTTCCTGTGCGTGCTCGGACACGGCGCCACCGAGGTCGCCGAGGTGCTCCGAATCTACCAGGAGGCCGGACTCGTCAAGGCGTACGCTCTCAGAAGCGAAATCGAGGCTTCCCATGCCGCAACGGCGCTACGGTGGGTGACTGGCGAGAAGGCTGCTGTTGTCACGTCGATCGGCCCTGGCGCACTGCACGCACTGGCCGCGTCGCTCGCTCCGGCTTCCGACGGCATAGGCGTCTGGTATCTCTTCGGCGACGAGACTACCGAGGATGAAGGCCCGAACATGCAACAGGCGCCGAGCCACGAGCAGCATGGCTTCCTCCGGATATGCTCGGCGATGGGAAGGGCGTATACGCTGCACACACCCCTGGCCGTGTCGACCGCGCTGCGCCGAGGACTGAACACGGTGGACCATCCGCACAGGGCCGGGCCGTTCTTTCTGCTGATGCCCATGAACACGCAAGCCAGTCTCATCGAGGGCTTCAACCTGGACGAACTCCCGGTCGGGGCGCCGCCGCCTCTGGGGGACGCAGCGGACAACGGCGCGTACGCCGAGGCGATTGAAGCCTTGAGTCATGCACGCAAAGTCGTGATTAAGGTCGGTGGAGGCGCACGCAACGCCGGGCCAGAAATCGAACGATTGCTGGAAACCGCGGATGCCGTGGCCGTCACAAGCCCGTTGGTGTCCGGAGTCCTCCCGTACAACCATCCCCGCAACATGACAGTGGGCGGCTCGAAGGGCTCCATCAGCGGCAACCACGCCATGGAGAACGCTGACCTATTGATTGCCGTCGGCTCGCGTTTCGTATGCCAGTCCGATTGCTCCCGCACGGGATATCCGAACGTCCGGCACGTCATCAACATCAACACCGATCCCGAGACGGCCACGCACTACGGGAAGACGACCGCGATGGTCGGTGACGCTGCTGCCACCGTGCGCAGGCTGGTGGATACACTGCTGGATCGGGGAGATAACCGAGGCGCAACGCCGTCCGAATGGCTCCGCGAGTGCGCCGATCAACGCCGAGCCTGGGACGAGTTCAAAGAGAAGCGATATCTGACGCCGAAGCTCGATGATCCGATGTGGGGCAAGGAAGTGCTCACCCAACCGGCAACGATCAAGACTGCTGCGGATTGGGCGAGAGACAACGACGTCGTGACCTTCTTCGACGCGGGCGACGCTCAGGCGAACGGTTTCCAGATCGTCGAGGACGATGTTCTGGGCCGCACGTTCACCGAGACGGGGGCAAGCTACATGGGCTTCGCGGTCTCGGCGCTGCTGTCGACCGCGGTGGCAGGGAAGCCGTTCTACGGCCTCGCGATCACCGGCGACGGCTCATTCACGATGAGTCCCCAGATCCTCATCGACGGCGTTGAACACGGCGCGTCCGGTTGCATTTTGCTGCTGGATAACCGAAGGATGGCCGCCATAGCGGGCCTGCAGATCGACCAGTACGGCGCTGCTTACGCCGCAAACGATTCCGTCGCCGTGGACTACGTCGCCTGGGCCCAGGCGGTAAGCGGCGTGCACGCTCTCCGCATCGACGACACCGTCGAATCGTTGCTCGGCGCATTGAAATCAGCCCGGTCGCATCAAGGTCTGTCGCTCATCCATGTGCCGGTGTACTTTGGCCCCGACGAACTCGGCGGCATGGGCGTCTTCGGTCGATGGAACGTGGGCAACTGGGGAGAGCAGACTCAGGACCTGCGGCACGAGATCGGGCTCTAGCAACTGCCCCAGTTCGCCAAAACCGCGACCTAGATCGGCGAGCACAAGACTCGACCCCAATTGAACAACCACCTGGCGGAGTACGCAATGCAATCCGACAAGATCAAAGTGGGGATGGTGGGCTTGGGACTGGTGTCCACCGCCCACATGAAAGGCTACAAGAGCCATCCACGGGCGGAAGTGGTCGCCGTATGCGACAGTGACAGCGCGCGAGTCCAACGCTTCGCCGCTGCTCAAGGGATCACGGAAACCTACTCTTCCTACGAGCAGATGCTCCGTGAGGCGGGCATCGACGCTGTCGACATCGCGACCCCAACGCATCTCCACGCGCCAATGACGCGCATGGCCGCTGAAGCCGGCAAACACGTCCACTGCGAAAAACCGTTTAGCCGGACTGTCGGCGAAGGCCTTCAAGCCTCGGATGCCGCTGCCCGAGCCGGTGTGAAGCTGGCAGTCGGCGAGACCTACGTATTCATCACGTCCCACGCCAAAGCGCGCGAGCTCATCGACCAAGGCGAAATCGGCAGACCGATGCAGATACGACACCGGCACGGGCAGTGGGTCTCTCGCGACCAGCCCGCGATTCCCGTCGGACCGCTGGATCGGGGTTGGCGTGTGGACCCAGAGCAATCCGGCGGCGGTCTCTACCCGTGGATATTCGACCACGCTGTCCATTTCTTCGCCGCCGCAGAATACTTCGCGGGCGGCAAGATCGCCGAGGTTTACTCAGTCGCCAGCAGAGCGCCAGAGGCCGCGGAGATCGTTGGCGGCGCCCCCCACGATCCCTACGCGACTGCCGAGCAGGACATCCCGATAGTGACGTGGACCTACGAAGATTCGGCGATGCAGGGCGTCTGGATGCGGGCCGAACCGCTAAACGGCAAATTCGACTACATGCGCGGCTTCAGCACGACGATCATCGGAGAGAACGGCGCCATCGAAGTCCTCGGCGAGGGAGGGCACGGCCTGCTTTGGGACGGCGAGCAGCAGCACTTGGTGTTGCATCGGGCGGGCAAAGAGACGCTCGCGTTCCGCTTCGACGAGGGCCAGGACGACATCTGGCAGTCGGGAATCTCATACTACAGCCAGGGTCACATCAACCAGGTCCACCACTTCGTCGACTCGATCCTCAACGACACTCAACCCCGTTACGGCGGCCCCGACGGCGCCCACGCCGTCCAGTGCACGCTGGCCGCGATCCGCTCGGCTCAGGAATCGCGACCGGTCAGGTTACACGAGATCGATCAGGGCTACGCCGCGTACGGTTAGGGTTCGAATTTCTGAGACCGCGACGAGAGGACATCAAGGCGCAATGAGTCTTCAAGCCCGTTTAGCGACTTTCCCAGTGGTTCGGTGGCCCTGTTTCTGTAGGCTGTAGACCGTCAGCGAAAGT
>DCWO01000152.1:0-21213 GCA_002328865.1 Dehalococcoidia bacterium UBA2160
GTTTCGACGCCGTTACTTGGAAGCGTGTCGAAGGACCGCGCCCCCAAGGAGTTTGGCCATGGCAACCGAATACACAAAACCGCTGCCTGAGATCAACGACGAGAACCGCGCGTTCTGGGAGGGCTGCCAACGACACGAATTACTGCTCCAGCAGTGCACCGAATGCGGCCACATGCGTCACACGGGGCCCGCGTGCCCCGAATGCTGGTCGACCGGCGCGAAGTGGACGCCCGCCAGCGGCAATGGCGTCGTGTACTCGTGGATCGAGGTCCATCAGCGCTACAACCGCGCGTTCGAGGACGACCTCCCGTACAACGTCGCTATCGTCGAGCTCGACGAAGGCCCCAGGCTCGTGGCCAACGTGACCGGCGCCGGTTCCCACGACATCCAGCCCGCGATGGCCGTCGAAGTCGTCTGGGACGACATCACGGAAGAGGTCACGCTGCCAAGATTCGCGCCAGCCTAAATGTTCGGAAAGAGAGAATAGACATGGCCCTGATCTATGAGAAGAAAGGGAAGATCGCGTACATCACCATCAACAGGCCCGACGTGATGAACGCCATGGACCCCGAGACCTACAGCGAGCTGTCCCAGGCGTGGATCGACGTGCGGGACGACCCAGATGTCTGGTGCGCCATCATCACCGGCGCGGGCGACCGGGCTTTCTCCGCCGGCGCCGACTTGAGAAAGACGATACCGCGGGAACCGGAGAAGTGGAACTTCTGGCAGACCCAGCAGGAGCAGATCCTCAACCGCGGCCTCGAAGTGTGGAAGCCGATCATCGCCGCGGTCAACGGGTACTGCCTGGCTGGCGGCATGACGCTGCTTCTGGCAACCGACCTCAGGGTCGCCGCCGATCACGCCAAATTCGGGCTGTCCGAGGTCAAGCGGGGCATCTTGCCGGGCAACGGCGGCACTCAGCGCACGATCCAGCAGCTCCCGTACCCGATCGCGATGTGGCTGCTCCTCAGCGGCGACTGGCTGGACGCCTCGGAGGCGCACCAGTACGGCCTCGTGAACAAGGTCGTGCCCCTCGGCGAGCTCATCACCGAAGCCGAACGCATGGCCCACGTCATCTGTGAAAACGGACCCCTGGCGGTCAGGGCGATCAAGGAACTCGCTGTCCGAGGCCAGTATATGCCGGTCGAATACGGCCTTCGCCTGGAGCAAGCCATCGGCCAGGTCCTCCGCAACACGGACGACGCCCGCGAGGGCCCCAAAGCCTTCGCCGAAAAGCGCAAACCCAACTTCACGGGCCGATGATCGCACGTTCGACCGAGCATGTCAGAGTCAAGTATGTCATTCTGAGCGAAGCCGAAGAATCTGGGGCCCCGCAGGCTGATGAGCGTCGCGTCGGGCGAGATTCTTCGCGTGCGTGCTCAGAATGGCGCTTGTGGAGGCGTTGCTCGGTAACCCGTCACTTTTCCGTTCGTGGTGAGCCCGTCATCATTCCGTTCGTGGTGAGCCTGTCGAACCACAGCCCGTCATCATCGAGCAGCTTTCGTGCAATCAGTTGAGTCCGAACGTGCCACCGCCGATCGGCGCCCAGGAGACATAGAATGAGCGACCAAGAACGTTACCGGCTCCCCGAAGAACTGAGGATGACCAGGACTGTCGTCCGCGACTTCATCCGCGACCAAATCGTCCCCCTCGAACAGGATCTCGAACAGGACGCCATCCATCTGCCGGAGGAGGATTTCGACCGGCTGGCGCCAATGGCCAAGGAGATGGGCCTGTGGTGCATGGGCGTGCCTCCGGAGTACGGCGGAGCGGGCCTCTCGATCTTCGCCCAAGCGGTGCTGCATGAGGAGATGGTTCAACATCGGGCCGGACTGTATCTGCCCGCGTACGGAACGATGGGATCGGCGCCTCCCGAGATCATCTTCGAAGGATCGGACTATCTGGCCGAAACGTACGGCATGCCCACCGTTGAGGGCGATCGAAAGGCGTTCTTCGCCATCACTGAGCCCAGCGGAGGGTCGGACCCGGCCAGAGCGATCCAAACCCGTGCCGTGCGCGACGGGGACGACTGGATCATCAACGGCAGCAAGATATTCATCAGCAGCGCACCCTGGGCGGATTGGGGCATCGTCTTCGCGCGAACCGACCCCGACAGCCGGCGAGGCATCACGGCATTCGTCGTCGAAAAAGAGTGGCCCGGCTTCAGTTGGGAGCCAATCCCTGTCCTGCGCGCCTACTACCCCGCGCAGCTATTCTTCGACAACCTCAGGGTGCCGAGCCGTAACGTGCTAGGCGAGGTCGACAACGGCTGGGACCTTCTCGCCAACAAACTCCTTGCCCGAGGACGGATCCCATACTCGGCGGCCAACCTGGGAGTCGCGGTAGCCGCCCACAACCTGGCGGTCGAATACTCGAAGACACGAGAGACATTCGGCGCTCCCCTGGCGACGCGACAGGCGGTCCAGTGGATGCTCGTGGAATCGGAGGTCGAGATCCGCGCCTGCCGTTGGCTGATCTGGGAAGCGGCATGGCAGTACGACGCGGGCGAGGACTTCCGACAGGCGGCGTCCATCGCCAAGGTCCACTCGGCGGACATCCTAGGCAAAGTGGTCGATCGCTCGATCCAAATCCACGGGGGCTACGGGGTCACCAAATGGCTGCCCCTGGAACGCTGGTACCGCGAAGCGCGAATCCGTCGCATCGGCGAGGGCCCGACAGAGGTGCAGAAGATGGTCATCGCCCGCGAGATCCTCAACCCAGGCGGCCCGCCGCGTTAGCGAGTATACGCGCTTGAAGTGTCCGTGGATTGCTCAATAGGGCGTATGCGACCCCCAGGAGCGTGTGACACCCACCCCATGATTCAGAGTTCGGTGATGTCTGATGGCTGAGGAAACCGAGGGGAAAGAAGAAAAGTTTGAGTTCGACTCGGCGGGAGAGGCTCGAAGTTACATCTCGCTCGAGCAAGCACGCGTGCTTGCGATGCAGACGGCCAGAGCCGATCCAGGTAACTACGGGCGAAGCTTTTCAAGAGCCTTGATGGCTTTCGAGGTATCTGACCAGAAGGAGGATGAGGACTATTACATCGTCACGTTGTCGTTTCGCCCAGAAGGAGACTTTGCAGGAACTCCTGGACAGGAGCAATTCTTTATCGAGAAAGAAGGCGATGTTGCGTTCAGACAGGTGCGCAGCCGACCGCGGCGAGCGAATGCGTCTCGGCTGCGGATATTTTGGATGGTTGCCGGTTTCGTTGTCGTTTCGGGTCTTGCGGATGTTGGAACTTCTTACGCGTTCGGTGTGTTTGGACCGGGCGATGATGGATCATCCGCTGAGGAACGACCACTAGGCCCTGTTCCTGAATCAACCCCCAGTGAATCGACGACCGTTACTCCGACGGTTGGAGCGGTTTCGTCGGTCGTTCCGAAGGTGGATCAATCGGTTGCTGTTGGTCAGCCGACGCCCGTCCGGGGGTCCGATCTAGGACCCATTCCTACACCCTCCCCTGAGCCTTCGCGAATCGTAAAGCCCGTGGCTCGGAACGTTTCTGAATTCACACCCACTCCGTTGCCCTCCGCCTCACTTTCGAGGTCGACGCCCGTGCCTACCGAGACGCCGATTCCCAATCTCATACCCTTCTCGAATACCAGCGGTGTTTGGGTACGTGAGCTATCAAACTCTGATGGTTTTGGAAACGCTCAGCCGATCCTGACGAGTACTCCCTTGGACGCTACCAGAGTACTTGATTCCGCGCCCACCCCATTGTCCTCTACCCCACATCCGAGACCGACGCCTGTACCCACTGAAGAACCGATTTCTATTCTCATCCCTTATTCAGATGTCAGCGGTGTTTGGCTACGCGAACTATCTAGTTCAGCCAACAGCGGTGAATAAACTTTCGAGTTACACGATAGATCCATTCAAAAAGACTTTGATCGCAACTTCGTCACCGCAGAGTATCTAGCAAGGAACCATCCGATGAACAAAACACTCCCGATAGCTGCCGTAGCGACTTTGGCTGTCACAATACTATTTGCGCAACTGCGACCACCACATCCTTCACCAGGATTCGGCATTTCTCTTGTCCGGGCGCAAACGTCGATACAACCTTTCGAGGATGAAGCCGGCCTTTCCGTATATTTCAAGTCGCCTACGCCCATCGATTTGAACTTGGCAAAGACGGTATTCGCTTCAGGTATATTCGAATTGGAGACACAAGAATATCTACTGGGTTGGGTTAATCCACGGCAAAGCGCCTCTGATGGATTACTGGTGCCTCAAGTGAAAGTGTATGTCAGCACGGATGGTTGGATTATCGCTTACTTCTTGAGAGTCGACCCGGTCAGTAAAATCGTCGATTGGGAATCGTACAACAGCGATGCGCCTGTCGGCAGGATATTTACTACATTCCTTGAGGAGGCTTTGCTCAGGATCGGAACTTCGATTGGAGTCGGGATACCGGCGAAGGACGTTGGTTGGTATCATTACGGACACCCATCTGCAAACACGCTGTTGATAATTGTCGGTGCGGATGACGACGGATCGTTCGAGAAGAAATTCACCTTCACGATCCCCGACGGCGTGCCTGTCTCGGAAATCGCGTGGTGGCTGTATGGTGGAGGACACTGTGGCGATTTGTTCGTCCGAGACACTCATATCGAAGGTTGCTCAATTTCGGAAAGACGTCCACCGGTGAACATGGGTGGCTTTCTTGACGTGCCAATTACTCGCGACGTTCCCGCAGAGGTGCGTGTTTCAACCTATTTCGTGGGATACAACAAGATTGCTTACGATGGCGCTCGAGGTGCCATCGCAATTCTATACAAAAACTGATCTGGGGTATCTGGTACGAACATCTTCTTCGACATGGACTACACCCTGCTGGCCGTCGACGGATCGCTGAGACCCAAAGCCGAACAGGTCATGCGGCGCCTGCGAGACGACGGCCACGACCTGTACGTCTGGTCCGGCAACGGCGTCCGCTGGCTGGAGCTTCGCAAGCACGGCCTAGAATCCCTGGTCACCGACTGCTTCGAAAAACCCGCGACGAATCCCGCCGAGACCGTGACGACAATGGGACTTCCGGTCATGCCCGATCTGGTCGTCGACGACGATCTCGAGATAGCGGCTGCTCTCGGCGGCGTGTGGGTCAAGACTTACCACGTGCCGTACGCCGAAGACACCGAGATGGACAACGTCTACCGCATCATTACCGAGTGGGCACAAACCGGCGCCTCAACCGACCCGCGTTTCCGAGCGCCTCGGCCCAGGTGATCGTCACCTCTCAGTGTCGCCCCGGGCGCTGGAGCTGGACGTACACGCCCATCGTCGTTGCAGGGTGGATCCAGACGACGTTCGTGTCAGCGCTCGGGTCCTCGCCCTCGGGGACGCCCATGACGCGTCCGCCGTTGGCTCGCACATGCCGGACGGCTTCGACCAGATCCGGAACGTCGAACGCCACCAGGTAAACGCCTTGCCCTTTCGACTTGAGGAATCGGGCCATGGCGCCGGTTTCGTCCGACGGCTCCAGGAGCTCTATGAACGCGTCTTTGCCGTTGCCGATCCACGCCGCGCGGAATCCGAACGCCGATGGTTCGCCTTTGGGAATCATCATCTCGAGGCCGAACATCTTGGCGTAGTGGTCGGCTGCCTCGTCGATGCTGTTGACGGCGATTGAGAAGTTCGTGAGTTTGTCGAGCATGAAACCCTCCGTGGCTGCTGGGTAGGGGATGGGGCCGATGGCGCGAGTCTAGCAGCGGCCTTTCAGAGGGTCAAGCCGTCGCGATACAACCAGGTACGTGCATCGCAGGCACATATCACGCTGGCCTCTTTGCCGGCTCCAAGTTTCACGCATCCCTCATGCCACGCGGGCAGCGAGGATATACTAAGTCGCGCAGTAAGGATATGCTAAGAGTAGCACTTAGCATATCCTTAATCGTCGTGCCTGATCCGACAACCTCGGTGGGCTGCAGAGGACGAACATTGACCTTGACCGAAGCCAATAGGGGCGACACCATCCAGGTGATCCGGATCCCGGAGGGTCTGGTGCGCGCCCAACTGCTGCGATTGGGCATCTGGGAGGGATCGAAACTGACCTGCGCCCTCAAGGTCCCTGCCGGCCCAATGGTCGTACGCCAGGACGATATTGAGATTGCACTGGGCCGGAATATCGCGTCCGAAATCCAGGTGAGCCCCTGCCATGCATAGGCATGCGGCCGGTCCCATACAGGTTCCCTCAGGCGCTCGGACCATCGCTCTTGCAGGCAACCCGAACACTGGCAAATCCGTGGTCTTCAACCATCTCTCTGGCCTCTACGCGGAGGTCTCCAACTTCCCGGGAACAACCGTCGAGGTCCAACAGGGCCGGTTCGGCCGGGATGTGATCCTCGACACGCCTGGAATCTACGGCGTCTCGTCTTTCACCGATGACGAGAAGGTGGCTCGTGGACTGCTTCTGGACGCCGATGCCGTGGTCTGCGTCGTCGATGCCGCGCACCTGAGCCGAGACCTCTTCCTCACTCTGCAACTCATCGACATGGGCGTATCCATGATCGTTGCGCTCAACATGATGGACGAGGCGCAAGCAGACGGGATCGACATCGATGTGGACGCCTTGTCTGCGCTCTTGGGAGTCCCGGTGTTTCCGACCGTTGCAACCAGGGCGATAGGGATTGATGACTTGCGCCACGGGATAAGCCAAGCTCAAACAGGTCCGTGTCACTCTGAGTTGGTGGCGCTTCTGCCAGACGCGGACGAAAGCCTTTCGCGGCCGGAGAGGCTTCTCCTTGCGGAGGGAGATGCTGTCACGGCCGAAGCGCACGGACTCGAGCCCGGGCAGCTTCAGGAAACAATCTACACCTGGCGCCGCCGCCGGGTGAACGAGATAGCCTCCAGCGTCGTCAGTCGCACGGACAAGGGCGTTTCCAGGCGCGGCAGGCTGGGTTACTGGATAATGAACCCTCTCACCGGCATCCCCCTGCTGGCCGTGATGTTGATCGCCACCTACGTCGTCCTCGGCGAGGGCGTGGCGATCCGCGTCGTGGGGTTCACGGAGGAGACTCTGGGCCAGGGCATGTGGGAGCCGTGGATACGCGGCCTGGTCCACCGGGTCGTCGACGAGGGCTCCGCTCTCGAGACGGTGCTCACCGGGGAATTCGGCGTGTTGACGATGACGGTCACGTATATGCTGGGAGTCATTCTCCCGCTTGTGATCGGTTTCTACCTGCTGATGGCGGTCCTGGAAGACTCTGGATACCTGCCCCGGATCGCAGTCATGGCCGACAGCCTTTTCCAGCGGGTGGGACTGAACGGCCGGGCCGTCATTCCGATGATTCTGGGCTTTGGTTGCGTCACGATGGCGACCATAAGCGTGCGCGTTCTGGGCTCCAAGCGGGAGCGCGCCATTGCCACTTACCTCATGGCGCTCTCGGTCCCTTGCTCGGCGCAGATTGCCGTGATTCTGGGAATCCTCGCCGCCATGGGCGGGGGATGGTATACGGTGGCGTATGCGGGCACAATCTTCACCGTATTCGTCATCGTCGGGACGCTGTTGGGCCGGTTCGCCCCTGGCGAGTCCACAGGCCTGCTTTTGGACGTCCCTCCGGTAAGGTTGCCACGGCTTGACAACGTGATTCGCAAAACGCTCAACAAGTCGTTCATGTTCATCAAAGAGGTGACCGTATTCTTCGCTCTGGGGGCGCTGCTGCTGGCGATAATGCAGGTCACCGGTCTGTTGCAGGGCGTACAGGGCGCGTTGACGCCCCTCACCGAGCGATGGCTCAGATTGCCGGCGGAAACCGCGACGGCTTTCGTGATGGGGTTTGTGAGAAGGGATTTCGGCGCGGCTGGCCTCTATCAGGGCGAAGACCTCAACATCGTGCTGACCCCAATGCAGTCCCTAGTCGCCCTGATCGGTCTCACCCTGTTTGTTCCCTGCATCGCCTCGGTAATGATAATCCTCAAAGAGCGGGGTGCCAGATACGCGGTCGCCGCCTGGGTCGGGACGTTGGTCACGGCGTTCCTGGTGGCAGGCATCGTGGCGCGGTTGGGCGCGGTGGTGATGTCGTGATATGCCCCGCGTGCCGGTTGACCACGAACGAGCCAAGATGCCCTCGCTGCCATACACTGCTCCTCGCCGGATGCACAGGAAGCTGCTCTGCGTGTGGCTTTTGTTTCCTGGGCAAAGGGTTGCAAAGCACCGCCAGTCCCCCTACGCTTGGCTTGACCCTGGGAAGGCGTCTGATGTGCGTTCTGGGGCGAGCAACCCGCAGCCCGCGGGCGCCGACACCCCGTTCGTAGCCGGAACCGAGCAACAAAGACCCGCCGCTCTTGCGTTTGCCTGTTCCGGGGACTGCGAAAACCCAGCGAGGAGGCAAACCTTGACCGAGCGCAATCAACCCACGTACAAGATCATCCACGAGAAGAACGTCCCGATGACGACCCGCGACGGCGTGACGCTCATGGCCGACGTCGTCCGACCTGACGCGCCTGGGCGGTATCCGGTGCTTCTGAGCCGTACGCCGTACGGCAAGGACGGGGCGATGCAGAACAGCGAGGGCTCGGCCTTCTACTTTGCTCGGCGAGGCTATGTCACGGTCCTGCAAGACTGCCGAGGACGGTTCGAGTCCGAGGGCGAGTACTACCCGATGGTCAACGACGTCGCCGACGGATACGACGCCGTCGAGTGGGCGGCCAGGCTGCCTTGGAGCAACGGCCGCGTCGGGACGATGGGCCAGTCGTACATGGGCGCGAGCCAGTACATGATCGCCTGCAACGACCCGACGCCTCCGCATCTGCAAGCCATGGTCCCAGTGTCGGCAGCCGCTGACTACCATCAGGGTTGGGTCTACCGAACCGGAGGCGCCATGCTCTGGGGCTGGGCGGTCCCCTACGCCATTCTCAAAGGCCGGAACACGCTGAGCCGCATCGGCCGCGAGGACTTGCTGTCGGTAATGGACGCGTACGGCGTGCCGGGGACGAACTTCGGGATCCCTTTGAGCGACGAGTGGTATAGACCCCTGCCGATATCGGATTGGGCCGGTTTGCTGAAGGAGACCGCCCCGTACTTCGCCGACTACATCGCCAACGCAGACGACGGCGAGTACTGGCAGCCCATCAACGTCCTGGCACATCTTCCGAGCATCAGCGTTCCGATGCTGCACGTGAGCTCTTGGTACGACGTCTTCCTTGAAGGCGCGTTGGACGCATTCCAGGGCATCCGAACCTCCAGCCGATCCACCAGCGCTCGCAACGGCCAGCGGATGATCATCGGCCCCTGGGGACACTTGTTTCCGTTCGTAAAGCCGACCTCTCGGGGCACGGGCGACATAGATTTCGGCGCCGAAGCGATGATCGAACTCCACAAGGCTCAGCTCATCTGGTTCGACTACTGGCTCAAGGACATCGACGATCCGCTCATGGAGGACCCGCCCGTGAAGGTCTTCACCATGGGCGAAAACCGATGGCGTTCGTTCGACGACTGGCCGCCGCCCAACGCCCACTATGTCCGCTACTACATGCACAGCAACGGGTCTGCCGGCACATCTCAGGCGGACGGCTCGCTGTCCACCATCCCACCCGGCGACGAGCCGCACGACGAGTACACGTACGATCCCAATGATCCCGTACCGTCCCTGGGCGGAAACAACCTGACCATTCCGTTCGGAGTGCAGGACCAGCGCTCGGTCGAAGACCGTCAGGATGTCCTCGTATTCACGTCCGACAAGCTGGACCGGCCGCTGGACGTCACAGGACCGATATCGGTCCACTTGTGGGCGGCGTCCTCGGCGCCGGACACCGACTTCACGGCCAAGCTCGTCGACGTCCATCCCGACGGTTACGCCCGAAATCTGCAAGACGGGATCATCCGCGCGCGCTACCGGGACTCCGCCAGCGATCCAACTCCCATTGAGCCGGGCAGAGTCTACGAGTACGTCATTGACCTCTGGGCGACCAGCAACGTGTTCGACGCGGGACATCGCATACGCGTCGAGATCAGCTCCAGCAACTTCCCGCGGTTCGATCGCAACCAGAACACCGGTTCCCCGTTCGGCGCAGACGCCATCCTGAAGACCGCCAGGCAGACGATCCACCACTCTGCGGAGCAACCGTCGCACATCGTACTTCCGATCATCCCGCGTTGACGGGGATTGGGGAGAAGCCCGGCCTGATGGGCACGTCACCGTGTCACCGTCATGATGGCGGCGCTGGTGCTCTGGTCGTTCACGGTCAAGCCAATCACGCCACCGGCTTACTGCCACGTCGAAGGCACCTGTGCTCTGGCCGTTCACGGCCAAGCCAATCACAACCTCTTCTTCGCGCAGTCAGTGCCCAACCGTGTAGAATCACTTCCGAGGGCTCGCGAACATCGGGCCTTTGATCTCACGTTACGCAGACTGCAACAAACAGGGAGATGGACCCGTGGCAGAACACGGACACCCGCCCAGGCACCATTACGACGCTTCTATGCTCAGTGTCGAGGAGGCCCTTGAGCGCATCCTCGGCTACATGCACGTGTTGGAGGCCGAGGAGAAGCCGATTCTAGACGCGATGGAGCAGGTTCTCGTCGACGACGTGGTCGCGGCGCGGGACATCCCGCCGCTCGACAACTCGGCCATGGACGGGTATGCGCTGCAGGCAGCCAGCGTCGAAGACGCCTCCGAAGATCATCCCGTTGTGTTGAAGGTGACCGGAGTAGTGGCCGCTGGCGAGTTGCCGGATGTTCGCGTGGGTCCGGGCGAGGCCGTCCGGATCATGACCGGCGCTCCGGTTCCGGAGGGCGCCGACACGGTTATCCCTTTCGAAGAAACTGACGAACTAGAGCGTCGCGACTCGGGATTGAATCTATCCGAGATCGCCGTCAAGGTCGCGGTCGATATCGGCCGAGATGTCCGCCCTGCCGGTCAGGACGCACGCCGCGGTGAACGGGTCCTGGAGCGAGGGTCCATCCTGCGCCCGTCCGAGGTCGGTGTGCTCGCGGCGTTGGGCCACAGCACCGTGAGCGTCGTCCGCAGGCCCGTGGTGGCGATTCTCTCAACGGGCGACGAGTTGCTCGAACCTGGCGATCCGTACGGTGTTGGAGGGATCTACGACAGCAACAGCTACAGCGTCGCGGCCCTCGTACGCCGCTATGGCGGGATTCCCAATATGTTGGGAATCGCACGAGACAACCTGGATTCGGTGAATGCAAAACTGCGCGAGGGACTTCAGTCTGATATACTCATAACCTCGGCGGGGGTGTCGAAGGGCGACTACGACATGGTCAAGGACGTTCTGACCCAACACGGCGAGATCGACTTCTGGTCCGTACGCATGAAACCAGCCAAGCCACTGGCGTTTGGCGTGCTCACCGCTCAAGATGGGCGTCAGGTGCCGCACCTGGGTCTCCCGGGCAATCCCGTCAGCGCCATGGTCGCTTTCGAGCAGTTTGGACGCGCCGCAATCTACAAGATGCTTGGCAGGACCGGGTATCAAAAGCCCCGGGTCCAGGCAATACTGGACGAGCCAATTCACAATACGGACGGACGACGCGTCTTCGCAAGGGCAGTGGTCACCAAAGAAGACGGGATCTACCGGGCTCGTTTGACCGGCGCGCAGGGCTCGAATTTGTTGACCTCGATGGCGCGTGCCAACGGACTCGCCATCTGCCCGGAGGACTTGTCGCGCAAAGAGGCGGGAGAGGTCGTTGACGTACAAATGCTAGATTGGCCAGAGGAAGTGTTTTAATGGTGGAAAACTCGCTAGCGGTCGAACAATCGAATAACGGCAATGGAGAGATCGAGGAGAAAGCCCGCCCCAAATACCTGATCGATCCCGAGCTGGCCGTCTCGGTGCGGCGCTCTCTGCCGATGCTGGTTTCCAGCAGGCGGTGCTATCTGTGTCAGCAAGCCGATGACGAACGATCGGAGAACGGAGACCCTGACGAGTTTATCGAACGAATCGCGGACCATTGCTCACAGCAGCAAGACTACATGTTGCCCGACACCCCGCTCAAGGACGCTATTTTCCGCGTCATTCTGTCCCACAGGAACGAGCCCATGGATGCGGAAGAGATCAGCGCCGTGTTAACCGAGGCCTGGGCCATGACGCCATTCCCGAGAGTTACCACACCCGATGTAGTGCAGCGACTGCTGGACAACAGCCGAAGCTACTGCGTCGCCAGGCTGCCTGAACCCGAACCTGAGATCGAGTTGACGCCTGAACCGGAGCCCGAACCCGATCCGGCGCCTGTGGCCGCAGTCGAATCGGAATCGGTCCCAGACGATGTGCCGGAAGGGACCGAAGACAGCGATCAAGAAGACGAGGCCTAACCAGACCACAAGTCGCCAATAAGATGGAAAATGCAAAGCCCCCGTTTCGAATCGAAACGGGGGCTTTGCATTTCGTTAGTCGTAGCGCGACCGCCTCGTAGCGCACTGCTGCCTACTCGATCTTGCCCAACGACATGCGCGTGCACCGACAATGGCGTACGTCAGTTCCTCGGTGCGGTCAGTTGACAGCTATGATGGCAAGAGGGATGCCCAAGTCTTGCGTGCGCAGGCTCATACCCAACGATCTAGGCGTCCTCATCCCTCGGCTTGCGTCGCTTGGGGATGACCTGAACGTCTTCGGTGGCGAATACGGTTGAGGAGACCACCTGCTTCTTGGCGTTCTTCTTGGGTTTTTTGGATTCTCGTTTCGCGGCATGTCCTCTTGGCATTGCACACCTCCAAACGTGATCGTGTCAATTTTGATGCCTTATTACCAGAGTGTACGGCGCCTGCCACCGGCTGTAAAGCGCCTAAAGCGCCGCAAAGCGGCTCCGATGTCCGGCGTCACCCAGATCGCAGTCCGTTCGCTTCCAGCCGTCACATCCCTTGAAGATCGCTTCGGCGTCCCTCAATCGAGCCCGCATTCGCCTACACGAACGGCCAGGGCACGTTTTCGTATGGGTCAAGAGACGGCAACTCCGGGTCGGAAAGCATCGATCTGATCCGCGCGGTGAGAGCTCGCTCCTCTCGTTGGTGGATCAGGTCCGCGAACACGAGCGCATCGGTGTCGGGCGCCTCGAGCCGCCCGAGCAGCGATTCGAGGTCTATGAGCGCATCTGACGGGATCGTTCGGCCCCAGTACTCCAGCATAACCGTCCTCACCTTGAACACGGTGTGGAACGTGAGGCCATGATCGATGCTCCAAAGCGTTCCATCCGAGCCTAGCAAACAGTGGCCCGCCTTGCGGTCCGCGTTGTTAACGAGCAGGTCGAACACCGCAAACCGCGTCAATTCGTCTTCGCGATCTGCCGCCATGTCGAAGTACGTAACCTCCGGGTCCGTCTCTACGTAGAGCTGCACCGAACCTACCCCGTACGGACCTTCGCGAACCAGGGTGAACGGCACGTTGGGCCAGCCGAGAATGCGACTCAACAGGAAAGTCGCATGCTCACGCTTGTATAGCGTCCCGTCGGGGAAGTCCCGAAGCGGCCGCTCGCCATCCCGTGGCTTGTAAATCGCCCGAAGATACTTGCCGGGTCCGGCGTCGATCCAAACCAGGAACGTGTAGTTGGTGCCCCAGGGCATGCGATGGCCCCCAATGATCTCGCCCGACCGGAGAAGCGCCGTCGCCTCGCTTTCGGGCAAGTCAATCGGGACCGCCCCATCCGGAGTCGGAAACGCAATACGCCTGTCACGTGGTCTGCGGGAAGGCAATAGGCACTCTCGGTGGGGACGACTACAGACCCGAGTTGCAGGTCCTGAAGGGATTATCTTCCAGTCGGAGCATGATTGCGCGGGCCGAGTTTACTGGTCCAGTGGTTCGAGTTGCGTGAGGTCGGCAGTTCCGTTGGTGCGCGCACATCGGTGCCCGGAAGGGTCCATCGGCCTGCCACAAAGCGGACAGTGAGGCCTGCCTGCCGCGCAGACACGCATCGCCTCTTCGGAGAATTCCTGGACCTGTTGCTCGCTGGCCCAAACCCTGATGACGGCGACATCTTCATCTTCAGGGTCGTGAGCGTCTAGAATGAACAGACTTCTTTCACCGTCGTGCCCTAAAACCAGTTTCGTGGCTTTGAAGTCCAGATTCGTGAGTGGGTCGGCCTCACGGTCCGTTGGGAACGATCCCTCCGTGTCCCGGTCGTCGGGTAAGTTGGCGACAATCTGTTGAATGGCCAACGCCAACTGGAAGAGCTGTTCCTTTTCGAGCCAGACCGAAGCCGAACTGCTTTCGCTGTTGACGACGACGCGGAACGTGCGCTTGCCAGGCTCCCCGACCGACTCGGCCCGCAAGCTGGATATGCGTGTGAATTCGTTCTTAGCTTCTGCCATGGTAGTTCGGTAAATTCTAGTCGCTCGGCGTCGGAGTCGCAAGTTCGGCACCCAGGTCGAACCTTCCTGAGCCGCCCCATCCGGCGGCGCCATCAGCGTGAGACTTAGCCTCGCGCGACTTTGCTCCGAACATACCGTATGCTACGCGGGCCGTGCCGATCGACCTGGCGCGCCCTTAGTTCGAGTGACAGAAGAGATTCGAAGCGATAGCACATGGCACGGAACAGCGAAAAACGGACGACTCCGGAGCCACGTGGATTGGCCTGGTTCCAGTCGCGTTCCAGTCTGATCGGAGCAGTGATGATCTTGATCGGTTTGACAGGCATTCTTGCAGTCGCTCTGTTTCTGAGGGATGACGATCAAACCGAGCCGCCGAAGCCCATCGCCTCAACTCCTTCTGCAGCGGCGCCCGCGACCGCTCCGGGAACAGTCCGTGAAATCCAGACGCTGCAACGGCAAGCGATCGATGTCCAGCGGGTGGTGTCCGGCGAGTTCAGCCCGAATCGCATGGTCATCAACGGCCACGGATTCAACATCGAATTGGCTCGCGAGGCAAATGAGCGTTCAATCGGATTGAGCGGACGCGAGTCGGTCGGCGTCGATGCGGGCATGATGTTCGTGTTCCCGAACGAGGGCTTTCACCGCTTCTGGATGAAGGGAACGCTCGTGCCGTTGGACCTGATCTACATCGATGCGGGCGGCGCGATCGTGAGCATCCAGACGATGGCGCCGGAACCGGGCGTCTCCGATGCCAACCTCACGCTATACGAGCCGCCGGTAATCGTGTCGCTCGCTGTCGAGATCAACGGCGCCCGTGCCGCCGAGACGGGTCTCGAAGAGGGAATGATCATCGAGTTCGAGTAGAGCCGCCCCGCGCGGATTCACAGTCGACGACTACGGTGTACGTCGCTTAGAATCGACCGCCTTGCGCCTGAAACACCGCCCACCGACGCCGTTGGCGCCCTTTCGGAAACGCCATCGTTCCCATCTCACCCCCGGAACATCCCCGGAAGGCATGTCCAACAAACGTGCCCGAGCGCTCTTGCGGATTGCCCGTGAGCCCGGAAACCTGTTCTAGGGCCTCGGACGCGGCGGTACACTCCGGGTCGAAGTTTCCCGTGGGATCCGGACGAGTTTGGGAACCCACTCCGACAGGGCATAGGCGGGAGAGCGTTCACGAGTGCAAATCCACCATGCTCCCGACGGCCTGGGCCAGCGACTCCGGGTCCAGGCGCAGGCTCGGGTCGGCGCCGCCGCTCTCCGGGAGTTGGTGCGTCCAAAACGCTGGCGCCGGCAGAGCATCAGAGCGCCACGCAACGCCGGGCGGATAGATCAGATACACGTCCCATGCGGCGCCTGTCAACGCCAACGTCCGCGAGAAATGGTCTCCCACGGACTTGTCCGGACTCCATCGCTGGACAACGCGATGGTCGCTCAACTCGCCGCTTTGCCGGTCTGCCGCGTCGTGGTCATCAGTGTCCAGCATCGGGACAAATCCGACGAATCCGGCCAGTTTCTTCGAATCGAATCTCTCGAAGACATCGCGGACAACCCTGTGTCCGTACTGACATGGCGGTCAAGTCGGCGACACAAGGGCGATCAATCTCACCGAATCGACAACGCCGTTGAACCAATCTCTTACGTCGACCGTGCTCATTTTGGCTAGCATACGTTTCTGTCACCCTGGTTTGGATTGTTCGGTTTCACCTGTCGCGCGTAGCATCGCCAGTATAGACCCACCTGACCCCTTACCGATCACGACTCTGCCAAGATTCCCACAGCAATCCTGAGCGGGCGCACAACAGAGGCCGTGCGCCGAATGTGCGCTGGCATGAACCCTTCGGACATGCGACAATTTCGTGCAGCTTCCCGTGCGAGCATCTTTCGTTTCAAAGGTGAACATGACGTTCCAGAACTGTCTGACAAGCCTTCGCCGAGGGTCGGGCGCTTTGGCGATCGGCGCTATGGCGGCGGCGTTCGCCGCTTGCGGCGGCGCCTCGGTCGAACCCACGCCCGTGCTCACGGAGCCGACAGCGCCGGAGTCTTCGGGTGAGGACATCGTCGCGGTCCTGGCGACGTCGGACATCGCCGTGGGCGACAACCGCATCGTATTCGGTCTGATCGAGCCCGGCCGCGGCGGCATCAAGGATGCTGAAGTCGTTGTGCAGACTTTCCTGATTACCGATCAGGGGATCGACGGGCCGAAGCAAACGGCGGAGGCGAAATTCATCACCTGGCCCGGTGGAATTGGCGGCGTCTTTGTCGTGCACCTGAGCTTCGATGAACCGGGGCCGCGGGGGCTGGGCATCGTAATGCGGGAGACGGGCGGCGAGGAGATTCCGGTTTCGGCTACGATCGAGGTCCAAGCCGAGAGCCTGTCCCCAGCTATCGGCTCGCAAGCACCCGCCAGTGAAAGCAAGACCGCGAAAAACGCCTCAGATCTGCCCGAGGTGACAACAGACCTCCGTCCCGACCTTGATCTCTACACTCTCACCGTCAAAGAGGCCTTGGCCAGCCCCGTGCCGCTGCTAGTGACTTTCGCTTCGCCGGCGTATTGCCAGACGGCGACTTGCGGGCCTCAGGTGGACGTGGTCAAAGACTTGAAAGACAACCGTTCCGGCAGCATGAACTTCATCCACATCGAAGTGTTCGACAACCCGACCGAGATCGAGGGGGACCTGACTCGGGCCAAGATATCGCCGACGATGGAGGAGTGGGGGCTCGTCACGGAGCCCTGGACTTTCGTGATGGACGGTCAGGGCGCCGTGAGAGCCAAGTTCGAAGGCTTCGTGACCGCGGCGGAACTCGAGGCGGCTATCGCCGAGGTCGCTCCATGAGCCGGATCCGCAACGCGACGAGACATCTCGCGACATCCGACAAGTGAGTGGGGCGAGGCGCCGCTCCGCCTCTGATCACACTTGACGGAATGCCGTGCACCGATTCAAACTCTTGTGCAACAGGGAAGCGGACAGGTCCGCAAACCGAACAAACAGGAGCGGCAGGAGCACAGCGGCCGGCGTTCGTCTTCCTCTTCGCCCTGAATGCCTTCGATTCCTTCCTTGATCAGCCACGGGGTCAGGAGCAGGACGGTGACTGCGTCGATCCACCACCAACCGAGCAGCGCGTTGCAGACCAAGCCTGCCAGCAGCGTTATCGACAAATAGGAGCAGGCCAGAGTCTCCTTGGCTTCCGCGGCCAGTGCTAAGATGTCCCCTCTCGCTGCGATCCGCAGCTTCCAGAGCGCTACGGCTGGCATCACCGTCACTGACGCCAAAGCCAGAGCAATCCCTACGACTGACTCATCAGCGCCTTCACTGTTGACGAACGCGTGGCCTGCCTGATAGACGATGCTCGCGGCCAATGCCAGGAATGTCCAACCGATGAAGCGGACAGCCCGCCGTTCCGCGCGCTCAGCATCATCCGAATCCGGCGCACCGAGACGCCACAGGACAACGGAGGCGGCAGCAACCTCCAGGTAGCTGTCGATGCCGAATGCCACCAACGAGATGCTCCCAGCTTGAAGTCCCGCGATGACGGCGACCAAGCCTTCTGCCACGTTGTACACGAGAGTGGCTATGATTAGCATTCGGGCGGTTCGAATCACGAGTATGATTGTATCGCGCAATCGTCCCACACCTCAATAGACGACTTTATGATTGGGATTGACGCGTGCAGCGCGAATGCTTTGTGTGCCACAATCTGGGCAGGGCGGTGTTGTCGGACAAAACCGGCTCTCCAAGCATGTGTTGCCCGAAATGTCAGAACCACGCCAGCTTAACTAGGAGGAGAGGCGGATGAACCAGGGTAAGAGCGGACCACTCGAAGGCATACGAGTGATAGATTGGACCATGTGGCAGTTCGGCCCAGTCTCCACGATGATGCTAGCCGACCTCGGCGCGGAGGTCATCAAGATCGAATCGCTGGATGGAGACCACGCGCGGCAGTTCCACAAGGTCAGCGGAGCGGCTTCCACTCTTCCCGGGGGCCTCAACGCCTACTTCCAGTCGCTGAACCGCCAGAAACTAAGCCTGGCCATCGACTTGAAACATCCGAAGGGCGTCGAGATTATGTATCGGCTTGTGGAGAAGTCGGACGTGTTCGTCCAGAACTTCCGTCAGGGAGTCGCCGAGCGCCTGGGCTTGGGATACGAGGACCTGACCAAGCGCAACCCGTTAATCGTCTACGGCTCCGCCACCGGGTACGGTCCCAACGGGCCGGACTCGGGCAAACCCGCGTTCGCTTACACCGGCGAAGCCCGCTCGGGCTCCCTCTGGTGGGCGGGTCCGAACGACGGCCAGCCCTACAACCTCCAGAGCATCGCCGACCAGATCTCGGGCATAACGCTGTCCTACGGCATCCTCGGCGCACTCATGGCCCGGGAGCGGTTCGGTGTCGGCCAGAAGGTGGACGTCTCTCACCTCGGTTCGATGATGTGGCTTGGCGGAAACAAATACGGCATCGCCCTCCTCACCGGCAACAATCCCGGACGCCAAGACCGGACCTCCGCCCGCAACGCACTGTGGAACGCTTACCGGTGCAAAGACGACAAATGGATCGCGTTCTCGATGAACCAGAGCGACCGCTACTGGCCTGGTTTCTGTCGCGCCATCGAACGACCCGACCTAGTTGAGGATCTTCGTTTCAACAATATGGATGTTCGCGCCGACAACCGAACCGAGCTGATCGGCATATTGGACGAATCGTTTTTAACGAGGGCCCGCGACGACTGGGGAAAGACGATGGACGAGACGGGCGGGATCATCTGGGAGCGGGTTCAGGACGTCTGGGACCTGCCAAACGATCCGCAAGTTGTCGAGAACGATTACCTTGTCGACTTCGACCATCCGGTTCTCGGTCCGACCAAGTGGCTGCAGACGCCCATCGGTTACAGCGAGACGCCTGTTTCCACAAGGAAGATGGCGCCGGAGCTAGGCGAGAATACAGAGCAGATCCTGGTCGACGTGCTCGACTACACCTGGGAGGACATCGAGGCGTTACAGGACGAACGAGTCATCCTGTAACGCCCGAGGGCGCTTCGACGGATGATCTCGAACCTTAACGGAGCATAACGATGCGCGAATCGAATATCGAACAAGGCCACAATCAGCGTCTTGTTGGCTGCGGCTGGCTGGCGGATAGGCTTGACGATCCGGGAGTACGGGTGATCGAGGTTTCCTCGGACCCGACCGGAGCCGCATACCAGTCGGGCCACATCCCCGGCGCCGCCTTCTGGTTCTGGAAAGACGCCCTCTGGCACGCGACCGACCGCGAGTTCGCGACTCCCGGTGAGATGGCCGGTCGTCTCGGCGCGATTGGCGTGACGCCGGACACCATCATCGTGCTCTACGGCGACCCGGTCCAGTACGCGACCTACGCGTTCTGGGTCCTGACGATGGCTGGCCATCGCGATGTCCGGCTATTGGATGGCAGCCGCAAGCGGTGGACCGCCGAGGGCAGGCCGCTGACAACAGTTGTTCCCGAGTACGTGCCGGGGGAATATTCGCCGGGCGCCACCGACAACTCCAGTCGAGTTGGACGCGACAATGTCCGCGCGAATCTCAAGAATCCGGATCGGGTGTTGCTCGACGTCCGTTCACCAGAGGAGTTTCTCGGCGAGCGGGTAGGTCCGGTCTCAATGGGTTTCGACCACGGCGCCGAGCGCAGCGGTCGCATCCCAGGCGCCCGCCACTTGTTCTACCAAGATCTGCTGAACGACGACGACACATTCATCGATCCCGACGAGTTGCGAGAGAAGTTCACTGCCGCCGGTGTCGAGCCAGACGGGAACAGCGAGGTGGTGGCCTACTGCCGCCTAAGCCACCGAGCGACGTTGGCGTGGTTCGCCATGACCCGTCTGCTTGAAAGGGATCGCGTGAAGATCTACGACGGCTCCTGGACCGAATGGGGCAGCATAGTCGGCTTCCCCATCGAGAAGGAGTGACAGCGCCCCTTGCAGAGGTCAATCCAGCTTCCGCGCCCAGAAGATAGCCCGTTCGCTGGCAACAGAGTGCGGCGTCCCGTGTCGATCGCCGAAGACGTGCAGCGTCTCGAAGCCGTACTGGTCCAGCCAGACGCGGACCTCGCCTGCTGACACCGGATGCTTCTTGCTGACGTATTCGACGTCGTGCTCATGCCCATCCGGTGATCGAGTGTGCCATCGGCGACGAGAATGGAGCACGGCGCCGGCTTCGTCGAACCGGATGCCCTCCATCGACCAGCGGCCATAGGCGCCATCTGACCCGACGCCCTCGAACACGACTCGCTCGCGCCCAAACGGTCCGGCGCCCCAGTTGCCTTTGTAGTCGTCATTGTCGATGAACAGATGCCCGCCGGGAGCCAGCGCATCACGGGCCATCTCGACGCAGTGCGCCTGTGCATCGGCTGACGGCAACTCGTAGAACGCGTTGGCGCCGATGATCAGCAAATCGTAGCCCGTTCCCCATCCGCCGTCCAAGACGTCACGCACCTTCAACGTCACGCGGTCCACGATTTTCGCGCCGAGCCGTTCGAGCTTCTCCGACGCGCGGGCAGCCATCGACGGCGCGATCTCGATTCCGGTGATCCGATGCCCGTCCCCGGCCAATGGCACGAGTATGCGGCCCGTCCCGGAGAAGCATTCGAGGATGTCGAGCGGCCCGGAGTCGCCGATCAGCCGTCGGAGCAACTCGACGTCGTCCGTGTAGTTCTCCGATGTGTCGTAGAGCTCGGCGATCAGCGGGTGATCGTAGATCGATTCAGACGAGAGGTCGTGCGTCACAGCGGTGGTTCGCTCTCGTCCGGTGACTGCTGCTCAAAGCTGGCCTCGGATGCGTTCGGTTGAGCCGTCGCCTCCCCTGTCTCGCGCAACCTGGGCAGCCAGTACGCGAAGCACCAGATGCCTCCGACCGCGGGCGGAACCAGACCCCAGAAGACGGCGAACAAACTGAGCACGAGACGCGTCGAACTCTCCGGCGAATCGGTT
>DCWO01000152.1:21552-30395 GCA_002328865.1 Dehalococcoidia bacterium UBA2160
CGGCCCAGAATTGCGACAACTCCGACATGTACGACGAACGCCCCGGACACCATCCCGGCCAGCCAAGCGAGGCGCGGCAAGAGTCCGATCCCGACAGCGGCCAGCACCAGCACGGCGAGCAGGATGAGTCCGAAGTGAAGGGTCAGGCCGTCGATTGCGACTTTATCCGAGAAGACAGGCGACTCGTAGACGATTTCGACGCCGAGTTCCCATACGACGGCGTCGTCAGGGAGCATTCGACCGGCGATTCTGGCCAGCGCCAGGTTGTACTCTCGCGCGACGCCGAGCCAGAGAATCACGAACAGAAGCAGCAAGACCAGTGCTCTGAACCCGAAGGGGAGGAGTCTAGGCGTTCCTAACACCGGCCAGCCTGTCCACCCAGAACAGCCATAACAAAATGGCGAGCAGGATGATGACCGATTGCCATACGAGCAGATGGGCGATGTCCAGATATTCAGGGTAGTTGGAGCCTATCCAGAACAGACTCATAATTCGAAACAGGTTGACCGCGGTCAACACCACGGCGCCGAGAAGCAGGCCAAAGCCTTTCGATTTCATTGGCGAAGGGTATGCGGCGACGGCGCCCATGAAGAGCACGAGAGGTCCCACGGCCGTGCACTCGGCCACGATGCTGACCGCGAACCCCTCCGAGGCCAGGATCGTGCCGTTGGCCGTGGTCGAGAATCCGAAAACGTTCAGCCCGACGCTCGTCCAACTTGCGGTCCAACGAGCGACCCAGTCCACCCATGAGCTTCCCAGAAAGCCAAAGTAAATGGCCAGAGCCACGAGCAGGCTGGCGGCCAGGATGGCGACCGGGCCCACGATGGCGCGCCCACCGCCCCATCTCGGCGGACCTCCGATGCCGCCTGATCCAGGATCGAGCCCGGACTCTCCGGATTGTGATCGTATGCTTTCCATTGCCGCCTCGATGCAATGCCGCAGCATGCAGCTTGATCGCCTATTTGCTCCGGGTATTATATCGTGAGTGGCAACCCAATCAAGCGCACGCGGTCGGGCCAAATTGACACCTTTCGAACACGTCCCCTAAAATCAACTTTCATACATGCTCGGGTACGCCTCGGCGCGGACTGCCTCGAGCATCCCGACAACCTCGCATCCTACGGCAACAGAGGGCTAATTCATGACAACGCAGAACTGGACCAGTGAGAAGATCAGAGAAGAGTTTTTGAGCTTTTTCGAGAGCAAGAATCACCTACGCGTCGCGAGCTCTTCGTTGATTCCGGTCGGCGACCCGACCTTGCTGTTGGCCAACGCTGGCATGAACCAGTTCAAACCATACTTCGCCGGCGAGACCGAGCCCCCGAATGTGCGGCTCACCTCGTCGCAGAAGGCGTTCCGCACCGTCGACATCGACATCGTCGGCGACGCCACCCATTGCACGCTGTTCGAGATGCTGGGGAACTTCAGCATCGGCGACTATTTCAAACAGGGCGCCATCGAGTTCGCCCTGGAGTTCCTCACCCAGAACATGGGACTTCCCAAAGACCGCCTCTACGCAACGATCTACCTGGACGATGAAGAGGCGCGGGAACTATGGATCGAAGCGGGCATCCCCGACGAACGCATCTCACGCTTCGGCGACGAAGACAACTGGTGGGGACCAGCCGGACTCGAAGGACCGTGCGGACCGAGTTCAGAGGTCAACTACGACTTCGGCGCTGACAAGGGCTGCCTCAAAGACGACTGCGGCCCGAACTGCGAGAATCCCATGAACGAGCACGGTGAAACGTGCAACCGATTCGTGGAGCTTTGGAACTTGGTGTTCATGCAGTTCTACCACCACCTGGACGGCTCACGGCCTCGGCTTCCAAGCACCGGTGTGGACACAGGCATGGGCTTCGAACGGCTCGTCCGGGTGATGCAACAGACTGACACGATGTACGAGACGGACCTGTTCCAGCCCATGATTCGCAAGGCGGAGGAGATCAGCGAAACTCGATACGGCGTCGATCGCGACACCGACTATGCCCTCCGAACGGTGGCGGAGCACGGGCGCAGCGTCACATTCCTCATCGCCGACGGCGTGGTGCCCGGCAACGAAGGCAGAGGCTACGTCCTTCGGCGGGTCATTCGCAGGGCGATCCGCTACGGCCGCCGGATCGGGCTAAAGGGGAACTTCCTCGGCGAAATCGCAAATGTCGCAATTGACAAGATGGGCGACATCTACCCTGAGTTGGTCAACCACCGCGAATTTGTGTTGACCGTTCTGAAGCTGGAGGAAGATCGCTTCCAGCAGGCGTTCCAAAACGGCTACTCGATTCTTACGACAGCGATGGAAGAGTCCTCGGACCTCGCTGGAGACATCGTTTTTAGGCTCTGGGACACCCACGGATTCCCGGTTGAGATGACACAAGAGATAGCCCGCGAGCACGGTGTCTCCGTGGACATGGACGGGTTCGAACGCGAGATGGAAGCCCAGCGCAATCGGGCGCGCTCCACTGCGCAGTTCGGCGGAGACCGGGCCAAGATTCGCGTCTACGAAGGCCTGGGGGTCGGCAGCACGTCGTTTCTGGGCTACGAGCAACTCACCGCCTCGTCGGTCGTCGTGGGCTTGATCTCGGGCGATGACGCAATATCCCGATCGGAAGAGGGCCAGGAGGTCGAAGTCGTCCTGGTGGAAACGCCATTCTACGCCGAGGGCGGAGGCCAAATTGGCGACTCCGGCGAGATCGTCGGCGGTGAAGGAAGGATCATCGTCCACGACACCCAGGAAGTCATGCCTGGCATGATCGTGCACTTTGGCAAAGTCACCCAGGGGCAGATCGGCATGGGCGACACCGTCGACGCCTACGTCGACCCCGTTCGCCGAGAGGACACGGCCCGAAACCACACGGCGACCCACATGTTGCACGCCGCACTCCGGCAGGTGCTTGGAGCCCACGTTCGACAGGCGGGCTCGCTCGTCACACCCGATCGGTTGCGATTCGACTTCACCCACGTCCAGGCGGTTACCGATGATGAGATGTGGCAGGTCCAACTCCTCGTCAACGAGAAGATCCGCCAGAATGCTCGAATCGTAAAGGGAGAGGACACCTACCAGTCGGCCATCCGTCGAGGCGCGTTGGCGTTCTTCGGCGACAAGTATGGTGACACGGTCAGGGTCGTCGAGATAGCCAACGGAGACACGTTCAGTTTCGAGGTCTGCGGCGGCACGCATGTGCAACTCACCGGCGAGTTAGGCTCAGTGTACGTGCTGGGTGAGTCGTCCGTCGGCGCGGGAATGCGACGGATCGAGGCAATCAGCGGCCGATCCGCGGAGCGTCTCGTGTGGGAGCGCTTCCATCGCGAGGACCAGGTCGCACGGTCTCTTCAAACAACCGCCGAGAACTTGTCGACTCGAATCGACACCTTGATGGACGATCTGACCACGCTACAACGAGAACGGGACGTCATGAATCGCAAGCTGTCCCTCCAGTCGGCGGAAGGACTGCTGGATGCCGCTCAGGATGTCGACGGGATCACGGTTCTCGCGGGTCGAGCGGCTGCAGAGGACTCCGATTCGTTGCGCGACGTGGGCGACTGGCTGCGCGACAAGCTGGGCAGCGGCGTGGTGGTCCTGGGGTCTGTGATCAACGACCGCCCCATGCTTGTGGCGATGGTCACCCCTGATCTTGTGGAAAAGGGCTTAAACGCGGCCGACATAGCACGTGGCGCCGCCAAGGCCATCGGGGGCGGCGGCGGCGGAAAAGCCGACGTTGCCCAGGCTGGAGGTCGAAACGCCGCCAAACTGGACGAAGCGCTGAATCTCGTCGCGGGGTTGGTTAGCGAGAAAGCGGGCGCGTGAGAATCATGGCGCTGGATGTGGGCGACCGGCGCATCGGCGTCGCATTGAGCGATCCCACCGGACTCCTCGCGACGCCGCACTCCGCCGTCGATCGGAAGTATGCTAAGCCATCCGATATCGACGAAATCGCAGGCATCGCCCGCGAGAACGACGTCGAGGCTATCATCGTCGGTCTGCCGAGGTCTCTCTCAGGCCGGCTTGGCGATCAAGCGAAACTCGTGACCACCTTCGTGTCCGAACTGTCCACGCGCATCGACTTGCCCGTCAGCACGGTGGACGAACGCTACACGACCGTGCAGGCAGAGCGCATGCTCCGCGAATCGGGTCGCCAGCCTTCTCGGGACCGAGGCAGAGTCGATGCCTCCGCGGCCGCGGTCATGCTCCAGGCGTACCTGGACTCGCAGCGCTAGAGGACGGCTTGGCCGCCATGCTCGATTGCGGTGTCAGGCGATGTTTTGTGGCCTCGGCGCCGATCGGCAGGCGCTCTTCCGCTTGCCAGATGCCCCTGAAGCCCATGGGACCGTGCGTCTTCTGTCGAATCGTCGGCGCTTCCAAGCTTCCTGCCAGTTCATTGTGACTGGTCACGTCATCTGAGGTTGTGAGGACGACCTGTTGCGGCGTGTTGAATGCGGTTTCGGCTCACTCCTCGGCGTCCAAAATGTGTTGCTTCCACTTCGTATTGGAATGCGTGATATCATGGGCGATGAAAATGACTCAAGATAGATAAATGTGCATCATTTCATGAGTCTGGAACAGTTGGATCGGTGAAGTGGGTCGAACTCGACCGAATGATTTGGTCGCCCTGATCTAACAAACCAGCGCGACGCAGACTCGACAAGTTGCGAACGTGGGAGGGCGAAAAGATGAGCGACGATCAACCGGGGTTGGCGGAAGAACTCGTCACCGCTGACGGCGTGTTCGCAATAGATTCGAACCAGATCATCGTCCATTGGGGTGAAAACGCCGAAGCGATACTCGGTTACAAGGCCGAAGATGTCTTGGGCAAGCCTTGCTACGAGATCATCGGTGGTCAAGACTCTGAGGACTACCGGTTTTGCCGGCGCGATTGCCCGATCTTCACCAACTCCCGCGCGGGCCGGCCGACTCCCGATTACGACATATTGTGCGCCAGGGCGGATGGCGAATGGCGATGGCTAAATATTAGCGTGGTCTTCCCCAAACCGGATCGGGAGCCATTCCAGGTGGTGCATCTTGTGAGAGACGTCACCAGCCGGCGAAGCACCGAGCAGTTCGCCCACAAGGTCAGCGAAACGATCCGCGGACTGTACGACGAAGCACAGGAGCGTCTGCCCCAGGCCGTCGAGACATTCCCGACTCCGCTGCCGAAGCTCTCCCGACGCGAAACCGAAGTTCTGAAACTTCTGGCGGCCGGTATGACCACCCAACAGATCGCCGACTCGCTTCAAGTGCAACCGGTTACCGCCAGAAACCACGTTGCCCGCCTCCTGGGCAAGCTCGGAGTCAGCAGCCGCATTCAGGCTGTAGTCTACGCCTCACAGCACAAGCTTATTTGAGCGTGTGGGCAGTTGCCGTCCCGAGCCGCTGATGCCGAACCCAATCAAAAGACTGCGGCACGCATCCCGCCGCATAGAGGCACGTCGGGAGGACCCGAACGCGCCTCCCTTGTCGCTCATTCGACGGTCGCGAGGTCCTCGAACACCTGCGTCCAGGTGTCGTCGTCGCCACGGCCGAAGGTGTCTCGGTATATGACCGTGCCTTGAGCGTCGAAAGCGATCTTGGTCGATTGCTGGAGCACCCGGAATCTTGCCAGCATCCCATCGCCCGCTTTGGCCACCGGCCATGGGTAGCCTTGCTCGACGCGATACGTTTCTAGTTCGTCGATGTCCTCGGATGGGTCCGTCCCCACTGCATAGAACTCCACCCGGTCCGCATAGTCAGGCCATATCTCCTTCATGCGCCGTAACTCGGCGCGGCAGGTCCGTCACCATGTGGCGAAAAAGAAGAGGTATGCCGGTTCTGCCGCCGACAGCAGACTCGCGGAGCTTACCGTGCTGCCGTCGACCAGCGTCATGTCGAAATCCGGGATTTGGTTCCCCGCCAAACCTCCGGTTTGCGCCGGCACCTGTGCCGCCGTCGTGGCCTGTGGCTCTGACTGGTCAGACCCAGCGCATGCCGCGAGCGCCATGATTGCCATCGCCGACATCAGCAACACCGCGTTTCGAATCATTCCCCCCTCCGGACATCAGCTTTATCAGTCACGTCTTTCAGCCGCGACACCCTCGGGGTTGTCGTCGCCGGGTCATGGCAGCCCCATGAGGGACGCCAGCGTCGCCAGATCCGGAACCACAAGGTCGGGTTTTCCGTCAGCCGGTCGTGTCGCTCCGCCGCCCGAGTCGCCGTGACGGTTCACCCACACGACGTTCAACCCGAGCTCGTTGGCGGGGACTACATCGTGGAACATGCTCTCAGCAACATGCAGCAGCCTGCTCCGGTCGATTCCCAACCGCTCGATGAGCAGCTCGAAGTTGCGGTGCGACGGCTTGTAGCTTTGTGCTTGTTGAGCCGTCACAACTTCGTCGAAATCAATTCCCAGACGTTGTGCCGTCATCTCGAACAGATCGTCGTCGATGTTAGATACGATGGCGAGCCCGTACCTGGTTTTCAGCGCGTTGAGAGCGTCAACCGTATCCGGGAAGGCGGGCCAGGCGCCCAGAGAGGTGGCCAGGCAGTCGAGGTCGCTCTGGGCAGGGGCGAACCCGACGCTCGCGGCGATGCCGCGCATGACACGCCGCAGCACCTCTCGATATTCGGCGTACTCGCCGTGCTGTGCGGCAGGCTCGGCCTCGGAATACAGCTTGAGCACCTCTGCGTCGTTTGGGGTAAGACCGTTGGCGGTCAGAACGGGTTTGACGGCATCGACAATGCCGGTTTCCCAGTCGATAAGCGTGCCGTAACAGTCGAAGCTCACTGCCTCGAAGCGATCGAAATCCAGCATTGGCATTTCCCACGGTGAAGATTCGGCCCTCATCAATCTACACCATCGAAAGACCGCGCGAAACTCCGCCGTGATATACTCGCACGAGTCTCAAAACTGGAGGATTCAGGCTATGAACACCCTGGACGCCATCGCCCATATACTCGTCGCTGAAGGCGTGGAACACCTCAACGCCTACCCGTCGACCTCGCTCATCGAATCGGCTGCGGCGCTCGGTATCCGCCCGATTATCTGTCGTCAGGAGCGCGTAGGCGTTGGCATCGCCGACGGCTACACCAGGGTGACCAACGGCAGGCCGCCGGGCGCATTCGCGATGCAATACGGACCGGGCGCCGAGAACGCCTTCGCCGGCGTGGCGACCGCGTTCTCCGATGCCGTGCCCATGCTTTTGCTGCCCATGGGACATCCGCGAGAGCGATCCGGCGTCTTCCCACACTTCAATTCGGCTCGCAGCTTCGACGCAATCACCAAGTCAGTGGAGCAGATCCAAACCGCCGAGAGCGCCGTCGACACCATGCGGCGAGCCTTCGCCCGGCTCAAGATGGGCCGCCCGGGGCCCGTGATGGTCGAGATACCGACGGACGTTGCCGGCCAGGAAGTTAGCAACAGCCTTGTGGAGGGTTATCGCCCGGTCAAGGCCACGGTGGCCGGCGCCAACCCGCGGGACGTGGCCGAGGCGGCGAAAGCCCTGGTGCAGGCCAAAGCCCCGGTCATATACGCGGGCCAGGGCGTGCTCTACGGCGAAGCCACGGACGAACTCGTTCGCTTGGCGGAATTGCTCCAAGTCCCGGTCGTCACCTCGATGGCTGGCAAGAGCGCCTTCCCAGAGATGCATCCACTCGCCCTCGGAAGCGCGTCTGGCGTCATGAACCGGGCCGCGTACCACTTCCTTCGAGACGCAGATTTGGTCTTCGCTATCGGCTCCAGCCTGACGAAACACTCCATGACGACGCCCATCCCGGAAGATAAGACGTTCATCCAAGCCACCGAAGACCCTATCGACATCGGCAAGAACTACGACATCGATTTCCCGCTAATCGGCGATGCACGGCTCATTCTCGAGCAGTTCATCGACGCCTGCACCGATCTCGGAGGCGGCCCTTCGGGCGCCGACGGGTCGACGGCGGACACCATCGCCACGCTGAGGGAGCAATGGCTGGCTGAGTGGACGGCGAAGTTGACGTCTGGCGAGACGCCAATCACGCCGTACCGAGTCATCGGCGAGTTCATGAGCGTGGTCGATCCCAACGACGCAATCGTTACACACGATTCCGGCAGTCCCAGGGACCAGCTCATGCCGTTCTACAGGTCCGGCGGACCGCGCACGTACCTTGGGTGGGGCAAATCCCACGGTCTCGGCACTGGTCTCGGCCTCAACATCGGCGCGAAGCTGGCCGCCCCCGACAAGTTCGTCGTCAACTTCATGGGAGACGCGGCCTTCGGAATGACGGGCCTCGACTTCGAGACCGCCGCGCGCAACAACATACCCATCCTGACCGTTGTGTTCAACAACTCCACGATGGCGATCACGGCTGGGGCGATGGCCACGTCCCATGAGCTCTACAGCACGAGGGACATCGGCGGAAACTACGCCGACATGGCCCGCGCCATGGGAGGCTGGTCGGAGAAGGTCGAGGACCCGTCCGACGTTGCAGCAGCCATCCAGCGCGCACGAGCAGCCACCGAGGACGGCAAAGCCAGCCTGCTGGAGTTCATCACCAGCGAAGAAAGCGACTTCTCCCACCGAGCGCCTTTCAGCTAGCTCATGCGATCAGTCATGGGCATAAAACCGTGATGGGAGTCGGCCTGATGGTGATGAACATTTCGCGTGGACGTGACTTTGTCTCGCCATTCTGAGCCCGCAGGCGAAGAATCTCGTCGCATGACCCACGCGGTTGCCTGTGGGGCCAGATGCTTCGCTGTGCTCAGCACGGCGATTCGCAGGTATTCAGTTGATGACCAAAAGGCCGGGCCCGCCACTGTCGATGGTGATCTGGCCCTTATGGCGATAAACAGAATAAGTGGACGCGACCAATTCGTGTCATTCTGAGGCCGCAGCCG
>DCWO01000005.1:0-12500 GCA_002328865.1 Dehalococcoidia bacterium UBA2160
GCCGCCGCTCGGAGGATTGACGACGTGCTGGGGGACGCGGTCGCTGGAAATTCGTGACCATTTTGTGACCATTCGGTCTATGCAAAAGACCCCTGACATGACGGCAGGGGCCATTTTCGTGCCTGAAAATAGTGGTACCCCTGCCCGGACTCGAACCGGGGCACCCGGTTTAGGAAACCGGTGCTCTATCCGCCTGAGCTACAGGGGCACGGATTGCGGCATCGACTAGTGCGGGTTGCTGCGTCGATCACGAGTATTTTAGCAGTCTGGTTTAGCCGATGACCAGTCGGCGCGAGCCTCAGCAACACCGGTCCTGCAAGAGGCGGGTTGACACGCTGTCCTCCGACTGGTCGCGACAAGGCCTGGATCCCGGTGTGTTGGAACTCAGGACAAGTGGCTGTTGGCTGATGGTCGACGGCTCATAGCTCCGACACCTGCCGGACGAAGTCGGCGCTTTTTAGCGCTCGTTCGACGACGTAACGGATGTGCGTGGTGAGCAGGCGCTCCACGTCGTGCCTGACGGGGGGCGTGACTCGGACTCCGGCCACGGATGCGAAGGTTCGCTCTCGCTGCAAGAGCCTCAGCACTTTCATCGCGTTTAGCTGCACCGGGAGCACCGCGCTCAGGCCCTGCACCTGGCAGTTGGGGCACACTACGCCGCCGGACGATACGTCGAAAACGTGGTCGGCTGGCGCCAGATCTGTCCCGCACTCGACGCAGAGCCGCAGCTCAGGCCGAAAGCCGGTCACGCCAAGTAGTTGAGCCTCGAAGTGCCGGACCAGGAGCCACGTATCATCGGTCGAGCACAGGGCGGTCAGCGACGCGATAATGTGCTGGTAGAGCGAGTAGCTGGCCGAGCGTTCGGCGGAGAAACTGTCCACAAGCTCGCACATGTAGACGGCACGCGAGAGCCTATCCAGGTCTTCGGAGATTTCGGCGAACCTCTGCACGGTTTGGGCTTCGTTGACGACATCGAGGTTCCGTCCGTAGGCAGCCGAAAACGACACCTGGTACAGCAACTCAAGGTGACCGCCGAGCTTGCTTTTCGGACGTCGGACCCCCTTGGCGACGAGCCGCACCTTGCCCATGTCCTGCGTGAAGATGGTGAGGATGCGGTCTGCCTCGCCCAGCGGAAATTGCCGGATCACGAGGCCTTCGGTGGTGTATGTCCGTTGTCTCATCACGACGGGGCGGCGTTCAGAACGACTGCCGGCCGTCCATGGCGCGGCCGAGGGTGGCTTCGTCGGCATATTCGAGGTCGCCGCCGACGGGCAGTCCGCGCGCCGGGCGGGTCAGCCTGACCCCCAGAGGTTCGAGCAGCTTGTGGATGTACATTGCCGTGGCCTCGCCCTCCAGATTCGGGTTCGTCGCGAGGATGACTTCTTGGATGTCGCCGTCCCGAATTCGACCCAGCAGAGGTTGTATCTTCAGGTCATCCGGACCGATTCCGTTCATCGGCGATATCACGCCGTGCAGCACGTGGTACAGGCCCGTGTAGCTGTGGGTGCGCTGAAGGGCGAGCACGTCGAGCGGTTCTTCGACGACGCAAACCGTCGTCTCATCGCGGTCCGGCGCGGAGCATATTGAGCACGGGTCCGCTTCGGTGATGTTGAAACAGCGCGAACACATCTCGACGCTCTCTTTGACGGCAACGATCGCCTCGGCCAACGAGCGTGCGTTCTCATCCGGCATGCGGATCAAGTAATAAGCCAGCCGTTGAGCCGTCTTCGGCCCGATGCCAGGCAGCTTGTGGAACTCCTCCACGAGACGGTTGATCGGCGCCGCTGCGTGGTTGTTTTCGTTCGTCATCGTGTTGCCGATTCCGGTCGAATCGTCACATCAATCCAGGGATGTTGAGCCCGCCGGTGAGGGCGCCCATTCGGGACGACACCATCTCCTGGGCTTTGTTCAGTCCTTCGTTGACGGCCGCCAGCACGAGGTCTTGCAGGATCTCGACATCGTCGGCGCTGACCACCTCCGGGTCTATGTTGATCGACTCCACGGTCATCTTGCCGGTCACGACCACGGTTATCATCCCGCCCCCGGCAGTCGCTTCGACCGTAGCGGTTTCGAGTTCGGTTTGAAGATCGGCCATCTTCTTCTGAAGTTGTTGCGCCTGGCGCATCATCTTGCGGTTCATCATTGCTCGTCATCCTCCTTTTGCTCCACAACCCGGGCGCCCATCGCCTGCGCGGCGCGGACCAGATGGCTCTGGTTGGCCTGCCTCATGGATTGACCGTTGCTTTCGCTCTCCATCTCAGGCACGACCTCGTAGTCCCCATCCATCGCCTTGTTGATGATTTCCTTGAGTTCTCTCAGCACGCTGGAGTTGCTCATCTCTTCCTTGATCCGGTCGTAGTGCGAGTTGTGGCTGAATTTCACGACGATCCGGTCGCCGTCCAACGCATAGTCTCTTGAACTGCGAAGCAGCGCGTCGAGTTTGAAGCGAGTGCCCGTGTTCCTCAGGGCGCGCAATATCTGCGGCCACTGTGCTTGAAGTCTTGCGGCGGGCTCGGCTGGCAGCGGCTGAGGTTCGGCACCGGCGGGGCGGGCGGCTTGCCTCTGCGGCGCTCCTTGACGTTGAACCGGCGTCTGTTCGTGGACATATGGCCGGGCCTGCCTGGTGGGCGCTTGCCGTGGCTGCGCTTGTCTGGCAGCGGCATCCGCGACTTGCGCGGGAGGCGCCGCGACCGGCTCCAAGCTCGATTCCACCAGCGCCAGTTCCAGCGGGAGCGGGGACGAGGTGTCGCGGCGGGTGTCCGCGGCGCTGAACGCCCTGATCGATCTGAGCAGGTGAGGCAAATCCGCCCCAGTGGCAAGCTCGTTGAGAACAGCAGACGTTTCGTCCGGATAGCCGAGGGTGGTCGCGGCCCCGGTTTTGCTCAGCATGACCGACCGCAAGAATTCCGTCACGCCACGCTGTAGCTGCTGTAGGTCAGCGCCCTCTCCCGCGACTCGATTGATTACACTCAAGCCCTCGGCGACGGACCGCGATACGATGCACTTTGCCAGCTCCAGGGCTTGCTCGTCGCCACCCATTCCGAGCATCTCGCGAACCTGATCCGCGTCCAAGGGCGAGCCGTAAGAAACCGCCGCCTGCTCAAGCAGATTCTCGGCGTCTCGTAGACTTCCGGTGGAGGATCGCGCTATCAGGTCCAGGGCATCCTGAGACGCCTGGATGTTCTCCGCCGCGCAGAGCTCGGCCAGCTTGGCGCCGGTCACATCAAGCGGCACGCGACGGAAGTCGTAGCGCTGACAGCGGGAGATGATGGTCAGCGGGACTTTGTGCGCCTCGGTCGTCGCCAGCACGAATATCGCGTGACCTGGAGGCTCTTCGAGAGTCTTAAGCAGCGCGTTGAAAGCCTGCTCGGTCAACATGTGGACCTCGTCCACGATGTAAACCTTGAATTTGAACTCATTGGGCGCGAAGTTGATCTTGTCGCTCAGATTGCGGATGTCGTCGATTCCGCGGTTGCTGGCCGCGTCGATCTCGATCAGGTCAAGCGCCCTGCCTTCGTTGATGGCGATGCACGGGTCGCACTCGTTGTCCGGCTCTCCGTCTACGGCAGAAAGGCAGTTGATCGCTTTGGCGAGGATGCGCGCGGTGCTGGTCTTGCCTGTGCCGCGAGGTCCACACAACAGGTATGCGTGCGCCATCCGTCCGGTCGCCACCGATCGTCGCAGCGTTTGTGTGACCGAGTCCTGGCCGACGACTTCGGAGAGTTTGCGGGGACGCCACTTCCTGTACAGCACCTCGCTGGTCATGACGCGCCTCGACACCACCGGAGCGGATGCGCCGGTCGACGACAGTTCGTTCGTATGGGAACGTCAGCCGTCGACAGCATGTCGATCATCCTCTGTCGAGTTCAGCAAACCGAGTGCTTGCACATGCCCCATAATCTTCGCCTCAAGGGTTTGCATCTCCGCCGCTTCTTCATCTTCCTCGTGGTCGTAACCTAGCAGATGGACGATGCCATGAGCAAGGAGGATGGCCAGCTCTTGTGACACGCTGTGGCCAGCCTGTTCGGCCTGTCTCGCGGCCTGCGGATACGAGATTATCACCTCACCCAATCCGGCCTGTTCCGACGGCGGCAGGATGAATTCTGTGTCCAATGGGTCGCCGTCGCCCTTCGGAGTGTCGCCGTAATACGCGCCCGAGTGGGTATAGGCGAACGACAGCACGTCTGTGGTCTCGGGCAGCCCGCGATGATCCGCATTCAACTCCGCAACCGTGGCGTCGTCCGCGATGACAATGCTCACGTGCTGATCGCCCGCGTCGCAGACCAGGGTTGCCGCGCGGGCGACAGAGACGATCCATTCTTGATCGATGGGATGCTGAATCTCATCGAATACTTGGACAGATACGGCTGCCGAGGACGGGTGATCGGTCAATGACGAACCTTTGTTTGGGATGCTAACATTATACCCGGAAGCCGGGCCGCGCGCCCTCCCAGCCCCATTCGGTGGACGCCCGAAATCCCGCAAGCGCGACCGCAAACTCATCGCCAGTCATTCAGGGGCCGACTTCATGCGCCAGCACCGACCAATTAGAAGGCTTGCCCTGGCTTCAGCTATCGCCGCCTTCGCCGCCTTCGCCGTCGTGTCGCTGGCCGCATGCTCGAAGGACGACGCAGACGCAACTCCGGTCGTGCCTGCTGCGGCCGCCGCCATCGTGTTGACGAGCACCGCGTTTGAGCACGGGTCTGCCATCCCGCGCCGGCACACCTGTGACGACGCCGACTTATCGCCGCCGCTGGCATGGACCGGCGTGCCCGATACGGCGCGGAGCCTGGCGTTGATCGTCGACGACCCGGATGCGCCGAGGGGAACGTGGGTGCACTGGGTGCTCTACGGCATGGCCGCCGACACCAACGAGTTGAGCGAAGGCGCGTCCGCCGATGAACTCGCCGCCATCGACGGCAAGAACGACTTTGGCCGCGTCGGATACGGGGGACCTTGTCCGCCTTCCGGATCCGCACACCGCTATTTCTTCAACCTGTACGCTCTCGACACCTCGTTGTCGTTGGCGCTCGGAGCCAGCAAGTCGGCGCTCATGAGCGCCATGGAAGGCCACACTTTGACTCAGGGCACGTTAATGGGCACATACACACGGTGAACGAACCGGAGAGGACCGCCTGCAATGAAGATCACTGAAGTGAACACCTATCGCATGGCCGCGACACCACAAGCGCTGGACGGGAACAACTGGCTGTTCGTCCGCATCGAAACCGACTCCGGGATCCACGGCATCGGCGAAGGGAGCCTGCAATACAAGGACGCCGCTTTGTCGGCGGAGATCAAGGAGTTCGGGCGCTTCATCATTGGCATGGACCCGTTCCGCATCGAGCACATCTGGACGTCGCTGTACCGGAGGGTGACCTGGACTGGCGGACCTGTGACCATGAGCGCCATCAGCGCCATCGATCTCGCTCTTTGGGACATCAAGGCCAAGGCCCTAGGCGTTCCGGTCTGGGAGCTGCTGGGGGGACGCAGTAGAGATCGAGTGCCGGTCTACGCCAACGGGTGGTTCGCGGGATGTGAGACTCCGGAGGAGCACGCCAAGGAAGCCAAGCGCGTTGTGGACGACGGCTATCGAGCGATGAAATTCTACCCGTTCAAGGGTCCCCAGGTAATCACACCGGAGCGCATCGAAGCGGGCGTCGAACTGGTCCGGGCCGTCCGGGAAGCGGTTGGCCCGCTGGTGGAGATCGGGATAGACATCCGGTCCAGGCTAGACATGTGGAGCGTCTCGCGTGTGGCCCAGAGGCTCGAGCCGTTCAATATCGCGTGGATTGAGGAGCCGGTCATGTTCGACAACGTCGAAGCGATATGCGCACTGGCTCGGACACTGAACATTCCGGTGGCCACGGGCGAACAGCTCTTCAACAGGTGGGAGTTCAGACCTTTGTTGGAGCAGAACGCTGTCAAGATCATCCAGCCGGACATCTGCCACGCGGGAGGCTTGACGGAACTCAAGAAGATCGCCGCCGCCGCAGAGACCCACTACGTGAGCGTTGCTCCGCACAACTCCAACGGGCCGATCTCCACGGTCGCGAGTCTCCACCTGGACACCTGCATACCGAACTGCTTCATGCAGGAGATATTCGTGACGTTCCTCTCGCGGTACGAACAGGTCTTGACCAAGCCGATCCCAATCGCCGATGGGCACGCGACGGCGCCGGACGGCATAGGCTGGGGCACGGACATCGACTTGGAAGCGTTGAAAGCATTCCCGCCGAACGACTACGTGACGGTTGAATCGGAGCCGTACACGGCGTTCTGACGGAAGGTCGCAGAGTCGCGCATTCCTGAGTTCACCCGGCCATCTCGGCCTTGGACGGCTTCCGGCGTGCCGGGACTCAGAGCCTGCCCTAAGCTCGCCGAAGAGGCGAACGATCCAGCCTGATGCTACTCGTCTTTCGCGTCGAGTCCGGTTGGGGACTGCAAGAACTGGAACAGGTCGCTGTCCGCGGGGAGAACGACGGTGGTCTTGTTCTCGAAGATCTTTTGGTAGGCTTCCAGGCTTCGCTGGAACATGTAGAAATCTTCGTCCTGCTCAACCGCATCGGCGAATATCTTCACGGCTTCGGCTTCACCTTCACCGCGCGTGATGCTGGCCTGTTTCTCCGCGTCTGCACGGATGATCGTGGCGTCTTTGTCGACGGTAGCCCGGACAGTGGCGTCGATTTCCGCCCCTTCGGCCCGTTCCTTGTCGGCTTTTCTTTGGCGCTCGGCCTGCATTCTGGCATAGACGCTGTCGGCGATTTCATTTGGGAAGTCCGCGCGTTTGATACGGACATCGACCAATTCGATCCCAAACAACAGCAGTTCGGGTTTAACGCTCTCAAGAACCTTGCCCATGATTGACTCGCGGCTCGTGGTGATAATCTCGGCCTGGTTGTCGAAGCCGATCTCACGCCTGAGCTCGGATGAGATGATGTCGACGGACCTCGACGCTGCCTGGACCTCCGTCCTGTTGGTCTCACGGAACAGCTTCGGATCGGTGATCCTGCCTCGGGCGTACACGTCAATGATGAGTCGTTTCTTGTCCAGGGTCAGAAGCGAATCCGGAGGCGCGTCGAAGATGAGCAGTCGCCTGTCGAAGTAGGTCACATTGTCGACGAACGGAGTTTTGACGTGGAGTCCGGGTTTCGTGACGGATGATTTCACCTGCCCGAACCTGGTGACGATGGCCAGTTGTGTCTCGTCAACCACGAAAAATGCCTGCGGGCCGATGATTCCAGCGGCGACGCTGCCCAGTATGAGTATGATTGCTAGGTATTTCATATTGTGATTTCTATTGCTGGTTAACGCCGAATTCCACCGGCGACGTCGATTCTTCGGTTAGAGGCAGGAACTGGAGGAGCCCGCCTCCGGATTCCTCGGACACGATGAATTTGGTGATGCCCGGGAGCATCTCCTCCATGGCTTCCAGGTACAGGCGTTGGCGAGTCACATCTTTGGCTTTTTCGTATTCAGCGAGTATCGACAGGAAGCGTGCGGCCTGCCCTTCGGCAATAGCGACCTTTTCTTGTTTGAAGGCTTCCGCAGCCTGGACCAGCCTCGCCGCCTCGCCTCTTGCTCTAGGCAGAATGTCTTCTTTGTAAGCGTCTGCCAGGTTGATGATTCGGGCTTTGTCTTCTTTCGCCCTGACCACATCGTCGAAGGCGTCTTTGACCTGTTCAGGAGCGAAGACGTTGAGCAGTTGAACCACTCGAATATTGATCCCGGTATTGTAATCGTCCAACAAGCCTTGCAGCAGATCTTTGGTGTCGGCCTGTATGGCCTCTTTTTGATCTGTCAGGACATCGTCGATGGGCCGGCTGCCGATGACCTGTCGAAGAGCGGTTTCGGTGGCATCGACTATCGTCGCGCCAGCCGGGTCGACTGCTCGGTAAAGAAATTTCTCGACGTCCTTGATGTCGTATTGGACGAGAAGCTGAACATCGACGATGTTGGGGGCTTCGCCGGGTTGACCTTGCTCGTCCGGGTCGCCAGTGATCATCAACGACTCGTCCAGCACCGGGGTGCCGCCGCGTACGCCGATCTCCAGTTTCCTGACCTGGTCGACGCTGACTATATCCCGAGCGCCGATGGGCGTGGGCCAGTACCAATGCAGGCCGGGCCCCTTTATGTCGGCGAATTTCCCCGTCAGGCGGAGGGCTGCCTGTTCGCCCGGCTGAACGGTGTAGAATCCGGAGCCGAGCCAGATCGCCAGCGCGGCAACGAACGCCGCGTTCACGACCCACCAACCGGCGCCGCCGCCGCCGCCCAACTTGAAGCGGCCCAGGGCTTTCCGGATTCGTTCGATAATCTGTTCTATCTTTACTTCTGGCTCTTCAGGCCTGTACATCCATTTTCCTTTGGTCTTGCGTGCCGCCGATAATGTTAACACATCGACCGTGGCGAGGTCAGGGAATCCATCCGCCAGGGTTCGGTTGTTGGTCATTTGTTGCGACGAAATCCGGTCGTCCTAGAAGCTCGAAAACGCCGCCGCGCGGTTCGGCTCGCAGGCTCTCCCCTGTCCTCATGCCGCCAATACGCCGTCGGTTCAGTAACAGTTACGCCCGATGCGGGTCGGATGGATTCCATCTAGCGATCGCCGTCTTCATCGAGCATCGACAGAAACTCTCCGTAGCTGGAAACGCCTCTGATGCGTTCGACGAACTCCCCCACGCCGGCCATCCCTTCGCGAAACTGGCGTAGCTGGCCGCCGATGGGGCTAGCCGATCCCGGACTCTCGGCATAAGTGCCGTTGAACGCGAAATACGCCTGGTTGATCTTGCGAATGGGATGACCGTTTGCGACGAACCGCAGGCGCTGCTGCTCCATGTACTCCTCCGCATCGACGATTCTGCCTTGCGTCAACAGCAGATCCGTTCGGCGGCGAGTCTCCCGCATCTCGGTGTCGAAATCGAACTCGTTCCCAGGCTGCCGAGGCGGCTCTGCAGGCGAGGCCCTGACGGGGGCGGTGGTCTGCTTGTCGTCACTCAACGCGCCTCCCAGGAATCGGTAGGCCAGCTCGCCGAGCTCGCGTCCCGCCAGATCGGCCGCGGTTTCGTTGAGCACCTGCATCTCCGGGCTTTTGAACATGTTCTGGCCCAGCGGCCCGAAGAAGAAGTAGTGGTGGAGCCACTCGTGGGTGGCGGTTCTCAGCGTGCCACGCAGACTGCCGCCGTCATACAGCGACGCCGGATAGGTGGCAACGCCTCCGATGTCGAGCACAATCGCAGCCAGATCTTCGGACTCGAGCAGTCGCGATTCCATCGCCTCCCTGTCACCGACGTCCACATGAGGATCGACCAACACTTCGAGAGATCGCTCGATCCGGTCACGAGGCGACGTCACCAAGACTTTAGGCGGCTCGGTCAGGCGGATGTCCACTGGCGGAAAGATGAACTCACCGACGACTCCGAGTCCCGCGGCTCGCGCGACCTCGCTGATTCCGGACTCGATGGCTTCCTCGACATCCGCCCTCAATTTGCGCTTTCTCGCCCGGACTTCTTTCAGTTCGTTTTCCGAGTCAGCCAGACCGGCTTCGCCGGCGCCGCTGGCGTTGGCTGCTATCCGGTCTATGTTGGATTTGAACCTGCTCGCGTCGACGCTGAGAGCGAAGTACTCCTCGACTCTCGCCAACCTGTCCTCGGACGAAATCCCGGCGCCAGGGATCGCTCTGACGACACGGTGAGTCCACTTCGAGAGAAAGTTCTGAAGATGCCAAGTGATGATGTCATAGCTGTAAGGAGCGGCGACTTCTTGCACCGCATCCAGCCGCATCGCGTCGCCTCTCGTGCCGATCAGCACCAGCAAGCAGACGCCGGCCAACGTGAACTTAAACGCGCGCAGGGATCGCGATCTTAGCTCTTTCAGCATCTGTTTTGATTCACACCTGTTTGGGTTGATGAAAAATACAACGTTGTCTCTTGATGCGGGGTTTGCGAGCCGAAGCGGGCAGGCGTCGGTGTTGCGTTGTCGAGCGCGGCCAACTCAGCGGAGGTCAGCCAGCCCGCTCAGCCCGACGGCGCCATTTCAAACGCAAACGTTGACACCCTTGCGACCCGTTGTTAGCATGGCGGCAATTGCCACCGAACGAAAAGCACGGCACGTCCGGAGACTCTTTGAAGCTGCCGACCGGCGTTCGTGCATACAAAGGAACGGCATCCACAGAACCGGCCCGGTGAACAGTCCGGCTGCGACTCTGGGAAGCTCTGACCGCGGTGACCCGCGCCCGGCATGCACCGGCGCCGTCAATTGTACACACGGTCCACTCGAAATGTGTCGTGGCGTTGTTGTGTGAACGGCTTGATTCTGCATTCCAGTCGCACACGCTGTCGAATCAATCGTAGCTTTTCTTCACGCCGAGCATTTCGCCAGGCCGCGCATCGTTCAAGCAAGCGGCTCGGCGGCGTTGAGGAAGGTGGTGAAATCGAAGTTGAGGGGGCCCATAATGGTTGGCGCCAATAATGCCATGCACGACCACTTCTCTCGAGTGGCGTCAACGTACCGAGAGATACGAACCACGGACATCGAGCCTGTCAGTCTCATCAGCGGCGCGCTCAGCGGTTTCGATGACATCAAGATCGCTGACATTGGCTGCGGGGGCGGACGATACGACCTGCTACTCTTCCAGCAGATCGACGGCCTCCACTTGACCTGTGTGGAAGCGAATCAGTCCATGTTGGAACAGGCGGTGCAGTATTTGACCAACAACGACGTGACGAATTTCGACGCCGTTCACGCCACCGCCGAGACGCTTCCGTTGGAAGATCATTCGTTGCACGGCCTGACCACGTTCAACGCAATACATCATTTTGACTTTCCGCGGTTCATTGAACGAGCACTGAGGGCGATCGACCCGGAGTTGGGCAAGATGTTCATCTACACAAGGACGCCCAGTCAGAACTCGGGCAGCATATGGGGCCAGCTCTTCCCGTCTTTTGCGGAGAGAGAAACTCGGCTGTACGAACTGGATGAGATGGAGGAGATGATCGATTCCGTCGACCAGGTCCGGCTGGAGACCACCATTTCGTTCAAATACGAACGTCGGGCCACCCTCGAAGAACTGATCGACAGAGTAAGAGCCAGGCACTACTCGACTTTTTCGCTCTATGACGACTCCGATCTGGAAGAAGCCACTGACATCTTCCAGCGAAACGTTGCATTCACATTCGACGACCCGTCCGACATCGCGTGGTCGGACGAGAACATGCTTCTGGTGCTCAGCCCAGGTCCTTATTGACGCCGGCAGTGGGCGTGTGGAATCGGTTCGGCTCAAAGGTGGATGCATGGACAGAGTAAGGCTCGCCATCGTCGGGTGTGGCACGATCAGCCAGCTAAACGGCCCGGGATATGTGTCTCATCCAAAGTGTGATGTGGTCGCCCTCTGCGACCCTATCCGCGACCGGGCAGTTCGCCGAGCGCGGGAGTGGGCCATCTCGCCAGCGATATACACCGATCTTGCCGACGTGCTCGCGGATGACACGATCGACGCTGTCGAGTTGCTGACGCCGACTTACCTCCATGCCGAGCAAGCCATCGCTTCGTTGGAAGCCGGTAAGCACGTCTCTTGCCAGAAACCCATCTCCGTGACGGTCGCCGAGGCCGACGCCGTCATCCGCGCCGCGGAAAGCTCAAGCAAGACCTTCCGGGTTACCGAGAACTTCCTCTACTACCCGCCCATCGTCAAAGCACGAGAGCTCATCGCATCAGGAGCAATCGGCGACCCTTCACTGGTGAGGGTCCGCACTGTTTGGGCGGGTCAACACTCCAATCCCGGATTCACAATCGAGCCCGACGCCCTCGACTGGAGACAGGACCCTCAATTGAATGCCGGAGGGCTGTTGTGGGACGACGGTTGGCACAAAGTAGCCACAGCCATGTGGTGGATCGGTGACGTGGAGAGCGTCTCGGCGCTGATCTCTCGCACCGACGACTACATGGTCGAGGCGCCGAGCATCGCGATGTGGAAGTACGCAGATCGGGACTGCACGGCCGTCTTCGAGTTCGCCAGCGCGCCCGAGATGCCGATCCGCAGCAAGTACTACCCGTCCGATGAGTTCTTCGAGATCGTCGGCAGGGAGGGTGTCCTGTGGGTAACGCGCTGCACTGGCGAGATGTTGGACATGCCCGCGGTGGTCCTTCATCGTGGCGACAGCTCCACGTCATACCAACTCCCAGCAGATTGGTCCGTGAGTTTCGATGGAGCGGCCAACGACTTCGTAGATTCGTTGCTGGCCGGCCGTCAACCAGACATGGACGCTCGGTTCGGCAAGCGAGTTCTTCAAGCGACGTTGGCAATGTACGCCGCGTCTGAAGCTCGCGAGTGGGTGTCTCCGAACTCGATGACATGACGCGATTGGCCTAAACTCCCATGCGGACTGGTCGCATCTCCAACGACTGGTCTCTTTCCTCCGTCTCAGCTATCCTAAAGCAGTTCGAACACGGCCTGACGCCAACCTAATGTCGTCTGCAATTGGCCAGCCGAGGCAGGCACGCCAGCG
>DCWO01000005.1:12828-28183 GCA_002328865.1 Dehalococcoidia bacterium UBA2160
GCGACGAACGTTCCCGGAGGTTCGTTCGGAATCGGCGGCTCGCCCGGCGAAAGCGTTTACGTCAAAGCAGGCGCCACAGCAGTCGAGCCGACACAGGCGCAGGACGCGAGCGGCTGGCTGAGGTCCAACGTCGACAAAGGAAATCAGTCAAACAGCGGCGGAGCGATGGTCGTGGTCGGCAACGTCAGCCATCCGGACGTCGTTGGCGACGAGTATCGAATCAAGACGGTGACGAACGCCGACAGCCCGTTGTCCGTCACAACTGACGCCGACGGCGGGCTGTGGTTGATCGTCGGCACGGACAGCGGCTTCGAAGGCCTTACCGCGCTGTACTATTCGAGAATCTCTTACAGCTTCGTGGCCGAGTCTGCGCCGGCAACGGCGTCGATTACCGGCACGATAACGTACCGCGAGAAGATCGCGCTGACGCCGAACGCTGTGATCGAAGTAAAGCTGATCGACGTGTCACGCGCCGACGCGCCCGCCGTTACGATTGCCGAAAAGATCATCGAAGAGCCGGGCCAGGTTCCCGTGTCGTTCGAAATCGAGTACGACCCGGCCGACATTGACGAACGCTTCACGTACGCCGTCCAGGCGAGAATCACAGAAAGCGGCGAGTTGGCGTTCATCAACGACACGACGTACGGAGTCATTACACGGGACAGTCCGACACACGTCGACATGGTTTTGGTGCAAGTGAACCCGCTTGAGCCTTCGACGCCTCCCGATGTCGGCGGGTCGTCTTTGCCCGGTTGGCTGCTGTTTGCGGTGGCGACCGTCGGAGCTTTCCTGATCGTGCTTGGCGCTCGATCGCTGTCCGCAGCCGTACCCAAAAGATAGATACTCAGATCCTGGGCATCTGCCGTCACCAGCGCCGATCAATCAACGGGTTTCGCCGTGAGCATCATCGCCTTGTTGGAGCGCTAGTCGTGTCGTATACTCACTCGCGCGGGAATCGACACGGATCCAAACCCATGCGCAGAAACCGTCGCAAACAGGACCAAGGCGCCTGTCGAATTTCACACCGCTCCAGACCGGCGAACCCATGTATTGCGCGACACGCAACCCATCGGAAAGCGAGACGAAATGAAACAATCGATGTGCATCGTCGGGTGCGGCGGGTACGCCCGGATCGTTCTCGACGACATCTACGACATGACGGACGAGTTCGACTTCTACTTCGCCAGCCGCGACATCGACAAGGCTCGGCAATACTCGGAAGACTACGGCGGCGCAGGGTATTTTGGCGACTACGAAGAAGCGGCGGCCGATCCTCGGGTCCAGTCAATGTACTTCTTCACGCCCCATGACATGCACCTGGACAACGTTAACTTGGCTGCTCGTCACGGTAAGCACGTGCTCATGGAGAAGCCGATCGCCCGGACTGTCGCCGAGGCTTCGGCCATGGTCGAGTCCGCACGCGACGGCGGCATAAAGCTGATGATCGCCGAGAACTACCGTTTCTTGAACACGGTGGATCGAGCCATGGAGATCATGAACGCTGAAGGCGCCGAAAACCCCATCGGCGACCTGAGGCTGATCGAGATGGTCGTCGAGGGTTTTAGCTCGCCTGGTGAATGGCGCGCGAACCTGGACCGGAACGGTGGCGGCGTGTTCATCGACGGCGGCATCCACTTCGTCGACATCGTGGTCAACGTCGGCGGGTTTCCGGAGCTCGTCCACGCGATCCAACCGCCTCAGCTCTACCCGAACGTCGAAGGCGAGGACGGGATACTCGTCACGGCCGCGCTTCCGGGCGGCGCCGCATGCGTCATCAATTTCTCAAGGGCGATCCCGGTTCAGAGCCTGCGCCAGGTCGTCAAATTCACCGGCAGCAAGGGAAGGATCAGCTTCGATCCCAGAGCCAGTGAACTCACCATCGACACACCTGACGGGCAAAGTACGGTCGAAGTCCAGGCGGTCCGGCGCGGGGTCCGGGGAATGGTGTCGGAGTTTCGTAGGAGCATCGAAGAGAACCGCGAGCCGGTGATGTCCGGTTACGAAGGGACCAAAGACCTAGCCGTCGTCTTGGCCGCGTACGAATCCATGCGAACCGGCGAGTCGGTGCGACTGTCGCTGCCCGAACGATAGGCTTCCCGAACCTGCATCACCGCCCTTGTGGTCACTATGCTTCGAATCGAAATGCAGCGGGTCTCAGACCTGTTTACGAATCACCGGACACATGCGGTGTTCACGTGGTCGGTATTCACGGCGGCGCTTCTCATACTCGCGTCTTCTTGCGGAGACGAAGATCCAGGGGCACACGTCGAGTCGATCGAGAAGGACCTCCAGACCGCTCAGGTCCAGGCTCAGACGTTAGGCGATCAGGTGGAACTGGAACGGAGCCGGATCCGGGAGTTGGAGTCAGAGCTACGGACTGAACGGAGCAATGTGCTCTCACTACAAGAGCAGTTGCAGGCTGCGGGCGTGGCGATCGAGGCAGACACGTGCACGCCTGACCCGACCGCGGAGACTGTGCCTCCTGAGGTCGCGCGCAACGTCGAACTCTGGCCGCTCCCCAACCGCGACTACGCCAGCACGAGGGCCAACTTCGACTCACAGATCTCCGGCGAAACCATCCACAATTTGGTGGTCGCGTGGTCGTTCGAGTTCCCCGAACAAACGAACTGGGGAGCGGTCGCGTCAAGTCCACTGGTGCTCGACGGCGTGGTCTACGTTCAAGACCTGCCCAGCAACATCTACGCTTTCGATCTGGATGCGGGCGACCTGTTGTGGGAGAGTCCGGGCGAGGGCAGATCGATCGCTCCGAACGGACTGGCGGTCGGGTACGGGAAAGTGTTCGCCGCGTCCTCAGCCGCCGACTTCGTCGCGCTGGATAGTACGAGCGGAAGCCTGTTGTGGCGGGCGCCGATAGAGCTCACCGACACTGAGGGGATCAACATCCAGCCTATCGTTTACGACGGGCTCGTGTACCTCAGCACGGCTCCTCGGAGCGAACTGGGCCTGTACCTCGGAAATGCCACCGGCATCATCTACGCGCTTGACCAGGCCACTGGGTGCATCGAGTGGGAGTTCGACACCGTCGACTCGGACGACATCTGGGGCAACCGGCAGGTCAACAGCGGAGGCGGGGCCTGGTTCCCGGCTTCGATCGATGTGTGGCGAGGCATGACTTACTGGGGCATCGGCAACCCGGGACCGTGGCCGGGAACCGTGGAGTATCCGAACGGATCGAGCCGCCCAGGCCCGAACTACTACACCGACTCCGTCGTCGCGCTCGACCACAAAACCGGCGAGCTGGCGTGGTTCAACCAGGTGCGGCCGCACGACCTGTTCGACCTCGATTTCCATGTGACCCCGATCCTGACCACCGCCAATATCGGCGGCCGGGTCCGCGGCATAGCCATCGGGGCAGGCAAAACTGGCACGGTTCACGCTTTCGACGCCGACACTGGCGAGGAGCTTTGGGTCACGAGCGTAGGCGTTCATCAAAACGATCATCTCTCGGAAGTCCCCGCGGGCGAAACTGTTGTCGTGTATCCGGGCAGCCTCGGCGGCGTGGAGACGTTCATGGCCTACGCCGAGGGCGTGGCATACGTCCCGGTCATGAATCTGCCAACGAAGTACACTTCAACCAGCAACAAGACCGAGTCGCTCGACGGAACGGGCAGCATCGTCGCGACAGAGGTCGAAACCGGCGTCGTTCTGTGGGAGACGGAATTCGATGATATCGTGGTTGGTAGCGCCACTGTCGTCAACGACCTCGTCATCACATCTGTCTTCGGCGGCACTGTCTACGCACTCGATCGTGTAACCGGGCGCGAGGTGTGGAATTATGAAGTCGATTCGGGCATCAACTCGCCTCCCGTCGTCGCAGGCGACATGCTCATCGTGACGGCCGGCATGCCTGTCGAGGGCAAGAACACGCCGAGCATGGTCGTCCTGCGCCTCGGAGATTGAATATGGCCGCGCACAAGCCTGAAACATCGTAAGGAAGATTGCCATTGCTGGTTGTTCAATGCGACTTCGACGACACCGTTACCGTTGGAAACGTGAGCGTCGCGATCAGGGAAGCCTTCGATCTCGAAAACTGGAAGGAGATGGAGGAGGAGTTCGTCTCCGGGAAATACACCGTTGAGGAGAGCAACATCCGTCAGTACGCCGGCCTAACGGTGTCTCGGCAAGAGATCGAAGAGTTCGTGAAAGGCGATGTCGTTGTCAGGTATGCCTTCGATGAGTTCGCGGCCTACTGTGCGGGCACTGGCGTCCATCTGGCGGTGGTGTCCAGCGGGCTCGAGTTCTACGTGAGCGCGACGATCGGCGCGATGGGAATGGACGGGGTCGAGATCCACGCGGGGCACGCCGAGTTTACGCCGAACGGCATCCGGGTATCGTACGAAAACCCGGCTGGCGCTCCGATCACAAATGCGTTCAAAGATTCATACGTGGCCCATTTCAAGAGCCAGGGAAACACGGTCGTCTTTGTCGGCGACGGGCTCTCGGACCTCGGCCCCGCACGGTTGGCGGATCACGTGATCGCACGGGACGGGCTCGCCGACGATATGGAACGGCTGGGCCTGCCATACAGCAGATTCGAGACCTTCAGAGACGTCGGCGAGCACGTCGAGCGAATCCGAAAAAACCTCGAAGACAATGATTCAAACCGATGACGAGTTAATCGCGACGCCCGGTCCACTAGATCGCCCGCAAGAGATACGCGAAATGGAAATCAGGAGCATGTGAATGACTGAACCGAAGATTCGAATCGGTGTTGTGGGCGTGGGTTTCGGCGCTGTCGTGCACGTCCCGGCGTTCCAGTCGGAAGGCCTCGAGGTCGTTGCGGTCTGCGCGCGCCGCGAGGAGAAAGCGCGAGACGCCGCGGAACAGTTCGCCATCCCGAGCGCGTTCACTGATTATCGCGAGATGCTAGGTATGGACGGCCTGGACGCCGTTGCCATCGCCACCCCTGTTTCCACCCACCATCCGATCACGATGGACGCGCTGGAAGCCGGCAAGCACGTACTGTGCGAAAAGCCGTTGGCAATCAACGCAATCCAAGCGCGCGAGATGTGGGAGAAGGCGGAAGTCACCGGATTGACCGCAATGGTCGCCCATGAATTCAGGTTCGCCTCGGGCCGCATGCGGGTAAAGGAGCTCATCGACGAAGGCTATATTGGGACGCTGCACATGGCGTTGATGAGCCTCGCTGTCGGACCGAGAAACGGTTTCCGCGCCAGGCCATGGAGCGAATCGGACGACGCTGGAAAGGGCGGCGGGTTCCTGGGCGCTCTCGGCTCCCATTACATCGACTGCCTTCGACACTGGTTCGGCGAAGTCTCTTCGGTTTCCGGGCGTCTGAACACCCAGTTCCAGGACCGAACATATGCAGATCTGGAGGAGTTCGTCGAAGCAACATCGGACGACACATACAATTTCACGCTCGAATTCGCCCAGGGAGGCTGGGCCAACATGATCGGCACGTCAGCCGCCGCATTCGGCTCCGGAGCGCGAGTGGAGATCTACGGACGAGACGGGACCCTTGCGACCCCGCAACCGGGCGCCGGGTTTAACCCGCCGCCGCTCGGCACGATTCTGGGGGCTAAGCCCGGGGACAAAGGGTTGTCCGAGCTCCCCATTCCTGCGCGTCTCGAACCTTTTTCAGATGATCGCGACGGTCGGATGATGCCGTTTCGGCTGTTGGTCAGGGAGTTCATCCGGGGCATCAGGGAGGGCGTCTCGCCAGCTCCGAACCTCCTGGACGGCCTCCGTTGCCAGGAGATCATGGCCGCCATTCGTGAATCGTCATTCACCGGTAGCGTGGTGCGCTTCGACGAACAACAATAACGGAAGCGCGTCACGTGGTCCGAGGTGATTCCATTGTGGAAAGAGGCTAGTGTCCTGAGTTGCAAATTCGGTGCACAAATCGCAAATCAAGCAGGAACGTCGGGGTGGTTCGACAGGCTCACCACGAACGGAAAAACCCTCACACCGCTCGGCCTGAGCTTGTCGAAGGCTCGCAACATTATCATACGAATTTCTGACTCAGGACACTAGGTTCTCCGTCCCCTGAAAAGGGACAAGAATCGGTCTTGGTAGAACTCGAACACGCCCCACTGGTCCAGTTCTCGTTTGAGTGCGTCGACGCCCCTGCCCCGTTCTGCATCGACGAATAGCTGCTCGATGCGTTGCGCCGCCGCCGCCGGCAACCCGCCCGCGCCAGGACTCGGGTCGAGCAAGCCCTCGGATCTGAACTCATCGACGTTCTGACCGGCGGAACTCGATGTGATTTCGTACATGAACTTGAGCAGCGCCACGTCCCAGAGTTCGTCGACACCGACCATCACCACCGCGAGATTCTCCGACCGCTTGTCCAGGTCGTCGCCGATCTTTTTCGCGATCTCAGTCGGGTCGCCGCCCACGATGTCGGTGTTCGACGGTTCGTTGCGGTACTGGTACATGATTCCCGGACTGTTCGGCCCGTACGTCTCCGCCAAGTGAGTCAGGTACTCGTACGCTTCGGAACTGAAACCCTCGAGGTTTAGCGCGTAGTACGGGGTCACGATCGCCGGTCTTTGGGCGACGACCCGGCCGGTTCTGACGACACCCTCCGGCTCGCCGGATGTCAGCTCCGTGTAGACAGGTTCGGTCACGACATGGTACCCGAAATTCGTGGCGCCGAATGTCGACAGACTCTGCTTCGGGTAGCGCACCACCCAGGTCTGTTCAAGGGCTTTCATCCAGTCGCGTGGGTCCTGCATGTCGATTAACGTCGCCTTCTGCGGAAGCCGAGTCCCACGAGCCCGAGCAAAAACGCGGGCATGGTCAGGTCGCCGAGACCGGCGCCCGGGTGGGCGGGAAGGTTGCACGAGGCGCCCTGGGCGGCGGTGTCTTGCTCGGCGCCAGCCGATCCCGGCGCCGGGGCAGCGGTTGGTTCCGGTTCGACGGCTTTCGTGACCACCTGCGGCGGTGTGGCCGTCGGCGGGGCAGCGGTCGACGTTGGGGCTGGAATTGGCGTCGGTGTGGGCTCAACGGTCGCGGTTGGAATCGGAGTCGGCGTCACCTCAAGAGTTGCCACAGTTTCCGAACCTGCCTGCGGCGTGAGCGAGAACGGTTGTATTACCCGCCGCGGGACCGGCGTCGGCCGAAGCTTGTCGCGTTCGGGCGGCACGTAATCGGCTGCGCCCATGGTGTCGCGCCACTGGTTTTCAAGTTCGACTCTGGTTACGCCATAGGTCTGCAGAATGGCGTCGTCCATATTCGTGCCGGACTTCAGCGTTGCCATCAACTCCCGCATCGCGTCGGGGCCGTAGCCGGTCACCATGAATCGTACGATGCTGCTGGCTTGCCCGTAGAAGATGATCACGTCTTCGGGGTCGCCCGGCAAAATCGGCATCGACGTGATCGGGAGCAGACGTCCGGTGGCAAGCGCAAATTCCAAAGCAACGTCGTAGGAGAAACCCGGGTCGACGTTGCCGTACTCTGACAATCCTTCGTCTAACCATGATGGAACGCCGCGCAGCACGCTGTCACCCGCGCGATGAGTGAGGATGTGCGTCACCTCGTGCGAAGCCGTGCCAGTAGCTCCGGTCCCGCCTCCGAGGACAAGCAAAGTGCCCAGATTGGTGAACGCCTGGCCCTCCGTGATGAGCTCCCTACGGATAGTCGTGGACCCAGGAGGCAACGCTTCGAGCATCTCCTTGACGTTGTTGTACATGGTTACCCGGATGGGAATAGTCGTGTCCGCTCCGAGCAGAGGCCCCATGTGATCCAGGGTTTGCAGTATCGCATCGAGGATGATCTCGGCCCGCTTTTTGACAGGCCCGTGGTACGCTACGGCGATTGGCCCGTCCGACACCTCTTCCCATTCGAACCGGGCGTCGAAGTAGATGAAATCTGCCGGCTCGGTGGCGAACTCGTTTCCTTCCGCGTCCTTAATTTCGAAATTGTAGCTAATGATCGTGCCGGGAGGGATGTAGCGCCCGCTCGTGTCCGTTCTCCAGAACAATTCAGAATCGACCAAGGCGCCTTGCTCGAAATCGAGGTAGTCGTAGGCGCCCCTGGTTTGCTGACCGATCCTGAATCGGACAGCGACTTCCGTGATCTCGTGGTCGCCTTCGATCCGAGCTGCAAACCTCATGCCGTCGGGGAACTCGCTGACCACTGAAGTGTCCAGCACCCGGATGGCCTCGTCGGCCGCCGTGGCCACGCCCCCTGTCACGTGAAACGCGATCGCCGCACTCAGCGCGGTGACGGCCGCTGCCAATGTCCACGCTCGGGTCCAGCTCCATGCGGACGAGCCGGACAACCACCCGCCGGCGCTATTAAGGCCGTGCCACATCGTTCCCATTCCCTTACGCCAAAGGCGTAGATCGCTCTGCATCGAGCTCTTCTGTCATTTCGGTTTCCGAGGAGGAGCCGACGGCTTCGAGCACACGCTCGAGAAACGTGGCCTCGGGGACGGCGCCGGTAAACGTCAACCGGTCGTTGATTACTGTCTTTGGCACGCCCCGAACCGCGTACATTTGCGCAAGCTGCGGGTACTCCTGCACTTCTATTACGTCGGCAACTATCCGAGGGGATTCAGCCGCCATCGCGTGGGCAACACGGCCCACGGCCGGGCAGAACTGTCAAGTCGGTGTGACGAAGACTTTGATGTGCACGTCTTCGTCGATTTCAGACAGCGACTCGACCGTCGATGCTTCCAGATCTGACTCGTTGGTCGAGGCGCGGACGATGGCATCGAGCAGAAGCGGGAACTCATACCCGGATGGGAACCCGAAAAACCTGACGCCGTCGCCGCTCGGTCCATGGACTATCAGCGCCGGAATTCTCTCGACGTCGAGTTCTTCGGCTCGTTCGGGTTCACGATAAAAATCGACTGTCTCCACAGAGATTTTCGAGGTGAGAGCCGTGATCTCGTCCACCGCCTGTTGCGTCGATTGGCAGGTGTCGCACTCACGGCCGGGGATGAGCAAGCCTCCGATGGGGTTGTGTGTCACCAGTGTGAGTTGGACGTCGGCATCCAATTCGTCATCGAACCGAAATCGGATCGCCTCTGCGTCCTCAGTGCGCAAGATCGGCATGTCGTCTTCCTGAGTAATCGAAAGATCGCCCGCGGTCGACAACTGCCTGCTGCCACGCGAACGCTCCTAACATTGTAGCTTAACCGGAATCCGACCGCCTACCCGCGGTCGCGGAGGGCCGCCTTGGCGTGGAGGACTCGGTGGATCGAAGTCAGCGCAGAGAGGGCGATGATAATCCCGAGTGCAATCAGAAGGACAGTCGGCGCCCAGTGCCCCACAACCAAGCCGACCGCCATCACGATTACTCGCTCGGGCCGAGTCATAACACCCACGGTGCAGTCGACGCCGAGGCCCTCAGATCTGGCTCTGGCGTAGCTGACAAGCACCGAGAACACAAAGGCGAGATACACGAGCACGATCCCGGCGGCGTCGTCTCGGTCGATGTAGTACGCCAGCAAACCCAACAGGACGATGGCTTCTGAAACGCGATCGACTACCGAGTCCAGCATCGCTCCGAAGACCGAGACCCGATCCGTGGCCCTCGCGAGCGCCCCGTCGAAGAGATCGAACACTGCCGCGAACACGAGCACGGCGCCCGCTCCCCAGAACTGGCCTACGCTGGCGAGGTAGGCCGCAACGCCGGCGATAACGAGCCCAAACAGGGTGAGCGAGTTCGGGGTCATGCCGATCCGTCCCATGCCCAAAGCAATCGGCGTTGCAATGCGTCCCGAAATGAACTCGCGAGCTTGTGCGCGGCCTATCACCGGAATCGTCCACGTAAAAGCAGCAAAGAGGCTTTCATCGGTTCACAGGACTTGGTCGACGTCAACGAGACAGGACCGCCCACGCGTCGGCTGCACATTTCTCGTAGTAGTCGATGACTCGCCCGGCGACGCGCTCCCATCGAAACTCGTCGGCTCGCCTGACTCCGTTGGCCGAGAGTCTGTCACGCAGACCAGGGTCTCGGAGCAGCATCCCGATTGCTTGCGCCAGTTGCTCGTCGTCTTTGGGCGGGACCAACAACCCGTTTTCGCCATGCGTGACCACGCTGGCGTACCCGTCTATGTCGGTTGCAACAACCGGGGCGCCCGACGCCATCGCCTCGAGAAGTACGATGCCGAAGCTTTCCTTGCCGGTGGCAGGGGAACAGTAGATATGAGCGGATTTGAAATAGCGCGCTTTTTCGTCCTCAGACACACGGCCTGTGAAAATGACGTCCGTGAGGTTTCGCTCGCTCATAACGCGATGTGAATCGGCGTCGGGCTCTCCCGCGCCGACTACGACCAGTCGTAGCTGCGGCCAGTCCCATTTCAACCGGGCGTAGGCGCCAAGGAGGTGCTTAAGCCCTTTGCGCTTCTCCAGACGACCCAGGTACAGCAGGTTGATCTTGCCGTCCATGAGTTCCGGCAGTGGATTGGCGTGCACGAAGTCTTCAACGTTGATGCCGTTGGGGATGATTTCGTAGTCCGCAGGGAAGTGGCCGTTGATGAAGTCGAAGGCGGGCTCCGAGACAGCGATCCTGCCGTGGAGTCTGCGGAACCATCGATTCGCCACTTGCTTGACGCCCACCCGCCAGAGCGGCGTCCCGCCGTACGTGTGGAACGTGCCGACGTTGACGCTGTTCATCGAGTTCAGGACCGTCAGCACGTTGAACGGCACAAATCCCGCGAACGGCTCGTGCACGTGGATGACGTCGAACGCCTCTTCCGCGAGGAGGTCCTTGATCCGAGGCCTCAGCCAGGGCGAGAGGGAGACTCTGGCAACGGAGCCGCCGCTCGGTATCGGCACGGGACGCCCCATTGGCAAGAAATCGTCGTCCCGGACCATCGTGGGAGAGGAGCAGGGCGCGATTATGCGAACCGTGTGGCCCCATCCTCTGAACTGGGCGGACAACTCGTTGATGTGACTGGTCACACCGCCGTCGAAAGCGTGGTCGTAGGGAGAGATGAATCCGATTTTCAGACGACGGCGCATGCGTTCCCTTTCAATGCCGATCCGAAACGCTTACTCATTGCTCGGGTCTTGACGAATTCCTACGCCACGAGATCGACCAACTGAGTATATCGGCTTCCGATGCCCATCCCGATTTGGCTATTCTATAGACATATGTCACGTCTGGCTAGCGAGGTCACCCCCATGATCGGGCGGTGAATAGTAAATCTCGCCGTCATTCAGTTAATGACGAGATTCCAAGAAAAGAACGGTGTCCGTCTCAACGGGCCCGGACGACGCGACTCCAACGAGACGGGACTCGCGAAATCGTTCGTTAGTTGTCTTTCCCGACTATGAAGTCCTCGACCATCTGTTTGGCCTCGGAGTCGGTGTATTGCACCGGCGGAGACTTCATGAAGTAGGCTGACGGGCCCAATACTGGGCCGCCGAGGCCTCTGTCCTTGGCGATCTTGGCGCATCTGATTGCGTCTATGACTACCCCGGCCGAGTTCGGGCTGTCCCAAACCTCCAGTTTCAACTCCGCGTTCAACGGGACGTCGCCGAAGCTGGTGCCCTCTAGCCGGATGTAAGCCCACTTCCTGTCCGACAGCCACGGCACGTGGTCGCTGGGACCGATGTGGATGTCTTCGGGCTCCAAGTCGTAGTCCACCTGGGACTTGACCGAGTTGGTTTTCGATATCTTCTTGGAGGTGAGTCGAGTTCTCTCCAACATGTTGAGGAAGTCGGAATTTCCGCCGAAGTTGAGCTGATAGGTGTGGTCGAGTTGCACGCCCCTGTCCATGAACAGCCTGGCGAGGACACGGTGGATGATCGTGGCGCCAACCTGCGACTTGATGTCGTCACCAATGATGGGAGCGCCTGCATCCCGGAACCGCTTTTGCCAGTAGTCCCCTTCACCGCTGGCCACGAACACCGGTATGCAGTTGATGAGGCCGCACCCGGCGGCCAACACCTGCTCGACGTACCACCTAGTCGCCTCTTCCGAACCGACAGGCAAGTAATTGATTACGACGTCAACTTCGCGCTCTTTGAGGATCCCGACGATGTCGTCGGTGGGGCCCGCCGCCTTCGTGATGAGTTCCGACATGTATTGGCCAACGCCGTCGTGTGTCATCCCGCGCTGGACCTTCACGTCCTGATGCGGCACGTCGTGGAACTTGTAGGTGTTGTTGGGCTCCGCGTAGATCGCCTCGGACAGGTCCAGGCCGACCTTGTTGGCATCGACGTCAAACGCAGCCACCACCTTAACGTCTCCGATGCCGTATTCACCCAAAACCGGATGCATGATGCCCGGGATGGTGTCGTCTGCTTTGGCATCGGCGTACTTGTGAATGCCCTGCACAAGAGACGATGCGCAGTTTCCTACGCCGATAATCGCTACCTTAATGTCAGCCAAAATCAATAACCTTCCTGCATGCGGGTTAACTATCAGAATTGAAGAGATGAATCAGTGGCTCGCGCCTGCTGAAACCGGCTTTCGACTGGGACCGAGCCATTGGCGATTGTAACAACTATGGGTAACTCGAACAAGAGTTGTAGACGTGGAGCGCGAGACGGCGCCCGTTGACCGAGGCCAAACTCGGTGGTAGCATCCCGACCGTATCCCAGTCCTGCCCGAAAATCCTCCCCGTGTGGTGCAGATGCAAACTGCCGAGCGCCTTGCCCGACGAACCCCGTTTTTCTACGGATGGGTCGTGCTCTTTTCGGCGGGAAGCTCCATGTTCGTGCGAAACGCCGCCGCCAGCCTCACGCTGGCGGTGTTCGTTTATCCTCTGTCTCAAGAGCTCGGATGGAGCCGCACCCTCATAGCCGGCGCCGCGAGCGCGGGCGGGTTGGTAGCCTCGGCAACATCGCCGGGCATCGGATGGCTCATCGACCGGTACGGTGCGAAGATCGTGCTTGCAACCAGCGTGTTCGTGCTCGGGCTGGCGACAATTTCCCTGGCTTGGGCGGTTGCGCCGTTGACGTTCTATCTGGCTTACGGCGCGGGCAGGATGATCTTTTCAAGTCCGCTGCAGATTGGCGCTTCGGTAGTAGTCTCCCGCTGGTTCATCAGGATGCGAGGGCGGGCGGTGGGATTGCTGTCTTTGACCCACTCGGCTGGCATGGTGTTGTTCCCGTTGATCGCCTCGGTCACAATCGCGTACCGCGACTACCAAAGCGCCTGGATCGTATTGGGCGTAATGGCCTGGGTAATTGCGCTCCCACCGGTGATCTTGTTCATTGCAGAAACCCCTGAGGACGTCGGTTTGGCGCCGGATGGAGACTCGGCCCCTGTCGACTCCGATGCGGCGGACTCGGGCCAGCCGTCCGCGCAAGACCCTGTCTGGACCGCCGGCCAAGCAATGCGAACCAAGACTTTGTGGCTTCTCGCGGTTGGCGTCGGTTTGCTGTTCGTCATTCATTCTGGGACGAACATCCACCTGGTAGCCTACTTTCGAGACCAAGGTCTTGGGGAAACCATCGCCGCATCGGCTATCAGCGTGATGGCCGTCTCGATGGCCGCAAGCAGCGTGCCATGGGGTTGGATAGTCGAACGGCTTCCGATCCGCATGTCGTTCATGTTGACCGCGGCGGCGATGGCCGCAGCATCGGTCTTGTTCATCAGCGCCGACAGCACTGAAGAGGCCTACGCCTACTCAGCGGTTTTCGGGTTCGCGTTGGCCGGTTTGTTGACCGTTCCGCCGGTGGCTTACGCAGACTACTTCGGACGGCTTTCTCTTGGGACGATCCGCGGTGTGACCGAGCCGTTCATGTCGCTGGGCCAGGCGATCGGAGCCGTGGTTTCCGGCGCTATATACGACGTCACCGACAGCTACACCATCGCATTTCTAACTTTTGCGACCTTGGGTGTCGCGACGATGGCGGGCATCGCGTTCGCTTCCAAACCCTCGCCGCCCAGCGCGCCGGCCGATCTGGGCGAGAACTAAAGACACCGTAAAGAGGCAGGCTCGATAAAAAGCCTGCCTCTCGATTTTCGCGTCGACTGTCGCCTTACACTTAGGAGCCGGGTCCTCGTTCCATGGAGTAGGGCTGCCATCTGCGGAGGTCGGTTTTCTCCAACACAGACGGGTTCACGCATGTGCGTGGCCACCGGCCGGTAAGGACCAACGATATCTCCTGTCCCACCCGTCGGCGGGTTTCCGGCCCCATGCGCTCCGACGCGGAAGCCACGTGCGGCGTCAGGATGACATTATCCATGTGAAGGAGCGGATTCTCGGGATCGGGCGGCTCTTGCTCAAGCACGTCCAAACCCGCCGCGGCGATCCAGCCCTCTTGCAAAGCCTTGATCAGACCGGACTCCTCCACCGTCGGACCACGACCGTTGTTGACGAACAACGCGGTCGGCTTCATCTTCCGGAAGTGTTCCTCGCGCAGCATATGCTCCGCTTCGGGAGTCGCGGGCGCGTGCATGGAGATGATGTCTGAGTTTTCCAGCAGCTCGTTGTAACCGACGGGTTCGACTCCGTAGGCCGACATGGTGAGCTCCTCGATGTACGGATCGTAGGCGAGCATGCGAACGCCGAACGGCGCCGCTCTGACCGCTGTCGCTCGGGCCACGTGGCCGAATGCGATGAAACCCAGGGTTTGGCCCATGAGTCGCGGGAACGTGGACAGCAAAGGCCTGCCCTCGCTCCACCGGCCGTCCCGCACGTAGGTGTCCATGGTCTTGAGCCGCCTGAACGTCGCCAGCATGAGCATTATCGTGTGGTCGGCGACCTCTTCGATGAAGGTGTCCGGGACGTTTGTGACCGGAATGCCTCGGGCGGTCGCAGCGGCGACGTCCACCGTGTCGGCGCCAACGCTGCCGAGGGAGATGACCCGGCAATTGTCGAGGTTGTCGATGATGTTCTTCGAGATTCGACGACCCCGGGCGATAATTGCGTCACAGTCCCGGGCAGCCTCAATGAACTCCTGCTCGGAATCCGCAGCGATCTCCACGATCTCAGCGTCGATGGAACTCAACGATTCCATCTCGAGCTCATACGAGCCGCCAGCCATGTCAAACGTCACGCCTGGCGGTTTCTGTGTAGCAACTTTGAAACTAGCCAATCCCGACTCCTTTCGTGCCATGAATATCACGATTCGCGAAATCCGACAATTCCACGATTCGTGAACTAGGATACGTAAGCGGGAGACGGATGTCCAGACGCCAAACCGATGCACCTCGCGTCAGACGATGATCAACCTGGCGCCTTGCACCAGTCAAGATGCCAGATGGATCGGCGCCAGGCGACATTGCGCTGGTTCGGCAACACGAAAATGACACGCAAAGGTGGCCAGGTCAGGTTTGCTAGGCGTTGATTCGATTGATATAATAATAGTCGAGCGTGGGAGTATTCCACTGCTGGGGATTCGTCTAGCGGTAGGACGACAGACTCTGGATCTGTAAGCCGAGGTTCGAATCCTCGATCCCC
>DCWO01000005.1:28544-28709 GCA_002328865.1 Dehalococcoidia bacterium UBA2160
GGCCAAGGACACCACCCTCTCAAGGTGGAGATCACGGGTTCGAATCCCGTATGCGCTACCATCACAGGGGTCGAAGCTCAAAACCGGTGCCTGATAACGTGGCGCATTCGTCTAGCGGCCTAGGACACCACCCTCTCAAGGTGGAGATCACGGGTTCGAATCCCG
>DCWO01000012.1:0-4205 GCA_002328865.1 Dehalococcoidia bacterium UBA2160
GCGGTCCGATCTGATCGCCGGATTGACGGCTGTGAGGGACTGGATATATCATCCGGCAAGCGTGATCCGATCTCGAACGGGGGTCATTCCGAGTTGGGCAGCACAATCGTCGTAATTCTGAGGACGATGCGTCCGCGGCAGTGGACCAAGAACCTGTTGGTCTTCCTCGCGCTCTTTCTCACTTTGAACGAATACTGGACCCTGGACGATCTGTCCACAGCCTTCGAGTTCGTTGGGCGTGGCGTGGGCGCTTTGGTCGTATTCTGCTTCCTCTCCGGCGCGGTCTACATCGTCAACGACGTCACGGACGCAGAGAGCGACCGCGCGCATCCACGCAAAAGACAGCGGCCAATCGCGTCGGGCGCCCTCTCCGCCGCGCCCGCGACGGTCGTCGCCATCGTGCTGATCGCGGCGGCCCTCGGAGGCGCCTTCGTGCTGGAGCCTTGGTTCGGCGGGGTTTCGGTCGGGNNGGTCATTCCGAGTTGGGCAGCACACCCGTCGCAATTCTGAGGACGATGCGTCCGAAGCAGTGGACCAAAAACCTGTTGGTCTTTCTCGCGCTCTTCTTCACTTTGAATGAAGCCTGGACCCTTGACGATCTGTCCACGGCCTTCGAGTTCGTTGGGCGGGGCGTGGGCGCCCTGGTCGTGTTCTGCGCCCTCTCCGGCGCAGTCTACATCGTCAACGACGTCACGGACGCAGAGGGCGACCGCGCGCATCCACACAAGAGGCGGCGGCCGATCGCATCGGGCGCCCTTTCCGCCGCCCCCGCGATGGTCGTCGCAATCGTGCTGATCGTGGCGGCCCTCGGCGGCGCATTCGTGCTTGAGCCCTGGTTCGGCGGGGTTTCGGTCGGGTACGTGCTCACCACGTTGGCGTACTCATTCGCGCTCAAGTCGGTGATCCTCGTGGACGTGTTCGCCATCGCGGCCGGGTTCGTATTGAGGGTCGTGGCGGGCGCTGCCGTGTTAAGCGTGCCGATTTCGCCGTGGCTGTACCTGTGCACTGGGTTGGCAGCTCTCTACATCGCTCTGTCCAAGCGAAGGAGCGAACTCGCGTCGGCGGGCGACTCCGCCCCCGACCAGCGAGACATTCTTGGTCGATACACGTTGGGGTTGTTGGACCAACTGTCAGGCGTCGTCGCCACGTCAGCCATGATTAGCTACTCGCTGTACACGTTCACCGCTCCGAACTTGCCCGACAACCACGCGATGATGTTGACCATCCCTTTCGTGGGTTACGGGCTCTTCCGGTACATGTATCTGGTGCACAGTCGAAATCTTGGCGAGAACCCGGAAGACATCATCCTGACGGACTATCCGATGATGGCGTCAATCGTACTGTGGGTGGCCACCGCCGCGTGGGTCCTGGTGGCGTTCCGATAGTGCGATGGGCCACGTTGTGAGCTTTGCTTCGTGAGGAGCCGAGCCTGAGACCAGCGGCGGCCTCGGCCTTATGGTCATCAACCAATCGCTTTGTGCTCAAGTCAGTTCGCCATGCTTCCCCCGATGTGATCGGGGGAAGCATCTGGGCTTCAGGCGGCGACCCCGAGCGGAACGCGACGAGATTCTTCGCGTGCGCGCTCAGAATGGCGAGACAAGGTCACGTCCACGCAATTTGTTTATCACCATTAGGCCGAGCCTGGGGTGGGACGTGGGCTTGGCCGTGAACGGCCAGAGCACCGGAGCACCGCCCGATTCTGCAACCTGATCAAGTAGCCCGAACAGCCTCCCTGTGCTACACTCCGACAGGCGTCGAGCGACCCATATTTTCGGCGCAGGAGCAGGCGATGGTTCCTCCGGAAGACCTGTTTGGCGTGATCCCGATCTGGTTGGCCGTCTATGCGCTGTCGGCGTTGTCGTTTTCCGCTGCCGGGTACATCCTTTGGCGTCGCGTCTTCAGGCTCGTCATGATCGGAAAGCGGCCCGATCGGTTTTCGCCGCCGATCAAGCGCCTGATCCCGGCCGCGTCGATCGTCGTTGCGCAACTCAAGGTCCTCCAGAGCGTCTCGATACGAGACAGGGGCGGACTCACCCACGCATTCATCTTCTGGGGATTCATGTCGTTCTCCACGAGTTACGGTCTGTTCATTTGGGCTGACTCTGCTTGGCGGCCTTTTTCGGAGAAAGTGCTTTCCGAGCGAGGCGTGGAGGCGTTCGGTTTCTACCTGGACGTGCTGGCGACGGTCTTCTTCTTCGTGCTCGTGTGGGTCGCGGTGCGCCGATGGGTTGTCAAGCCCAGCCGCCTATCCTTCGACCTAACTCAGAAAAAAGAATCAGGCTACATTCTGATACTGATCGGGTTGCTGATGGCTTTCACTTTGCTGACCGAAGGCGCATACGTCGCTTCCGGCGGCGAGGGTCCGCACGCGACGGCTCCGGTGGGCAAGGCGATTGGCGAGGTCATGATCGACGCCGGAATCGACGGAGATCTGGCCAACGGGCTGCAAGCCTTGTTCTGGTGGCTCCATCTCGGCATTATCCTGGGTTTCGCCATGTACATCCCTTTGTCGAAGCACATGCATCTGGTTGGGGCGCCGTTGAACTGGTACACGCGCTCGCTGGAACCTCGCGGCACGCTGATAACTCCGACAGACCTCGAAACCGCCGAGGCGTTCGGCGCGAGTCGGGTCCAGGATTTCACGTGGCGCGAACTCCTGGACGGCTACGCGTGCGCGGTCTGCGGGCGCTGCTCCGATGCGTGCCCCGCGAACATCACCGGCAAGCTCCTTTCCCCCATGCACATCGTGGAAGGAATCAAGGAGCACGTGCTGGAGACCGGTCCGGGCATCCTGAACGGCGAAGACATCCAAGAAGAGAAGCCGTTGATAGGCACTTGGGTCCAGGAAGAAGCCCTGTGGGACTGTCTAACGTGCGGGGCGTGCATGCGCGAGTGTCCCGTCGGCGTCGAGCACATCAACAGCATCGTGGACATGCGGCGCTACCTCGTTATGGAGCAGGCCAGCATGCCCGAGACGGCCCAGAACGCCCTGCTGAGCATGGAGCAGCGCGGCCACCCGTGGCGCGGAACGACCTACTCGCGCACTGACTGGGCCGAAGGCTTGGACGTCAAACTGATGGCAGACCACCCGGACGCGGAGGTGCTGTTCTGGGTCGGTTGCACTGGCGCCCTCGAACATAGGAGCCAGGCAATCGCCAGATCGATGGCGTCGGTCCTCAAACGTGCGGACGTCGACTTCGCGATCCTGGGGACGGAAGAGACGTGCAGCGGCGACCCGGCCCGCCGAATGGGCAACGAGTACCTCTACCAGATGCTCGCCCAACAGAACATCGAGACCATGAACGGCTACAACGTCAAGAAGGTCGTGACCATCTGCCCGCACTGCTTCAACAACATCAAGAACGAGTACCCGCACCTGGGTGGCGAATACGAAGTGCTCCACTACACGGAATTCGTCGCCGAACTCATCGAGAACGGCAAGATCAAGCCGGTCGGGACGATCCAGTCGTCGGTGGCGTACCACGACTCCTGCTACCTCGGCCGTCACAACGACGTCTACGACCCGCCCCGAGAGATCGCCAACGCGATCCCCGGCCTGGAGCTAGTCGAAATGGACCGTCGTCGCGAGCGAGGCTTCTGCTGCGGCGCGGGCGGCGGACACATGTGGATTGAGGAGAGCCGCGGCCAGCGCGTGAACCACGCCCGCACGGAGCAATTTCTGGAGACCTCCGCTGACACGATCGGCGTGTCGTGCCCATACTGCGTCCAGATGTTCGAGGAAGGCATTGGCGCGCAAGGTCTCGAGGGCGAGAAAAAGGCCAAAGACCTGCTCGAGATCCTCGATGAAAGCCTGACGTAGGTGTCGTGGAATAATATCGACCTTTGAGAATATTGCCCTCTAAGATCGAGGTATATTGTTGTAAACACAGGCCAGAACGGTTATGATAGCCGTGCAAGGCCCGATGCGCAACGAAACAGCCGGCCTCAATTATTCACCGTGGGGGTTCGGCTATGGGAAACGAGCAAGTTCCTCTGGGAACGTATTGTCCAAGTTGCGGGAAACAGCACACCGTAGAACGCCAGTTTTGCGACCAATGTGGGCAATCCTTGCTCGATACGAGCGGTGCGCAACCGCCTGGTGCAGCGGGCCAGTATGGTTCGGTCGGGACTGGATGTTCGAATTGCGGTCGCCAGCACGCGGGCGACAGCAAGTTCTGCAATTGGTGTGGCCAATTCTTGCTTGC
>DCWO01000012.1:4594-20778 GCA_002328865.1 Dehalococcoidia bacterium UBA2160
CAGTGTCCTATTCTTGGCAACCCTGATCATCGGTTACCTCGTCTGGTGGCTGATCGTAATTGGCAAAGGGCAGACTCCCGGAAAACAGATCATGGGAATCCGCGCAATCACAGACTCAGGCATGAAATCAGGTTGGGGCCGGACATTCGTCAGAGAATTGCTGGTCAAAGGAATAGTGTTCGGATTCCTCTCGGCGTTCACCTTGGGCGTTGTAGGAATATTAGATTATCTCTGGGCCTTATGGGACATAGATAAGCAGGCATTGCATGACAAGATGGCAGGAACCTTTGTGGTACAGGGACCTCGTTTAGAGATATGAAAGCAGCAATCTTTTACGGCGGACACGACATCCGAGTCGAGGAGTTGCCGGACCCCGAGCCGGGACCGGGCGAAATCTTGGTCAGGGTGCGCTCCGCCGGAATCTGCGGCAGCGACCTCCACCCGTATCGTTCGCCGCCCGTCGGCGGAATCCGAGAGCCTCACCAGCGCGGCCACGAGTTGGCCGGCGACGTCGTGGCGTTAGGCGAAGGCGTCGAAGACGTTTCCGCCGGTCAGCGCATCGGCATTGAGGCGGAGCACCTACTCGGATGCGGCGTATGTCGCGCTTGCAGACACGGCCAGAACCACATTTGCGCGCAGCGAGGCTTCCGCGGCGGCGAACGCCAGGAAAGCCATGGCTTCTCGCAACTCGATGTTTGCCTCGCTTCAAACTGCCACGTGTTGCCGGAAAGCATCTCGTTCGACGCCGCGACTCAGTTGGACTGCTACGCCTGCGGTGTCCATGCCCTTAACCGGAACCCGGTCGGACCGGACTCGACCGTGGTCGTGATCGGGACCGGCGCCATCGGCATGACGTTGGGCCAGCTCGCCAGGGCATATGGCGCCGGACAAGTGGTTATGGTTGGCACCCGGCCCGAGCCTCTGACAATCGCCATGGAAGCCAACGCAGCCGACGTGGTGCTCGCCATCTCAGATGGCGACCCGGTCGAAGCCCTGCTTGAGGCTACCGGGGGGCACGGGGCCGATGTCGTGTTCGAGACCGTCGGCGGCAGAGCGTCGACCATTGACCAGGCGGTAGGCATGGCCCGCTACGGCGGCGCCGTCAGCGTCCTGGGGGTCTTCACCGGGTCATCGAGCGTCGACGTGATGGCCGCCTACCGCAAAGAGCTGAGCATCCGTTGGTCGAACAGCTACTCCTCATGGGAGGGCGTGTCCGAGTACCAGACGGCCCTCCGTCTTCTGTCCAGCGGTTGGGTCGACCCGTCCGGATTCATCACGACACACTACCCGCTGGACTCCATCGGCGAGGCCTTCGCCGCAGCCGACGACAAACGCAACTCAGGCGCGATCAAGGTGATCGTGCACCCGTAGAGTCACATTGGGTGTGGCGTCAACTGAAATGGGCGGTGATGCCGCACCTTTCAGGCGCCGTGTCTGGCGAATGGACTTCCGACGTGCCACTTGTTGAACGCGATCATGACTGCGCAGCAGTATCGCAAAGGGCGCATGCGAAACTCTGCACTGGCTAAGCGGGAGGACCGATGATGAACGGCGCGTTGCCTGACGCGGGCTTGAGATTCGAGACACGCCGCGAAAGCCCCCTGGACTTCTCAGCCCATCCTAAGACTCGTGGGTGGCAGTATTCCCTTCAAATCATCCCCGGCAGCGATGGCAAACACCTTGGATTCATAGGCGCCAGGGACCTTCCGGCGCCGGACGGCGACTTCGAGCGCAGGTTGTTCATTGCCGAATCGACTGACCTGGTGAACTGGACCAATATCAAAATAGCGCTCGAACCGTCGGATGTCCCTGGGACGTATGGCGCCGCCCACATAGCAGATCCGTTTGTCATGGAGATCGACGGCAGAACGTATATCTGGTTTGCTGGCATTAACGAGGCTGTGCAATGGCAGGTAGGCTGCGCCGTCAGCACGGATGGTTTCAACACGGTCGAAGTGACCGAGACGCCGGTGATCCCCCTCAGTTTCGGCGGCGCCGACAAGGACACTGTCCGCCTGACTGACGACTTCAGCGGCGTCTATGAGGACGGGCGAATATTGTTTGTCTACAACCGCGGCGGCGGAAACTACTACGGGTTTGCCGGAGTATGCGATGGCGATCCCATGGACCCGGCCAGCTATGAACCTATCGGAGCGATACAATTCGACAAGTATCCCATGCCGGATTGGAACGCTGGCAATATGACCGTCTACCGCGCCGACGAGGGCTACTACATGCTGAGGGCTACCGGCGTGGCCGACGCCCAAGATATCTCCGTCTACGTGAGCGACGATTTCGTCAACTGGCGCTTCGAAGACGTGCTGCTGCGCGGGGGCCCATCGGGAAGCTGGAACAATTCCGTCTACAAAGCTTTCCTGTTAAGGACGGGAGATACGTGGCATTGCAGCTTTTCCGGTACGGAAACTCCCATGTGGCTTCGTGGTGGCCCGGCGACAGGAAGCAACAAGACATTCAGGTGCGGACTCGCGACTGCTGCACCGCAATGATGCTCGGCGCCAGTCAGGTGGCATCTGCAGGTGAGCCAACGATCTGCAGGACGATCGTAGCCGCTGCTCCGGACACGAAAGGCGAACCATCCCCCTTCGTCGCAAGGGAAAGTGCGAAATCCGGACGCAATGCCGGGGCGACCTATACGCCGTAGTTCGAACGCCCGGCGACCGCCCTGCCAAACCACCGGTTTGTCAACGCGTTGATTCCTTCTACCCGCTGCCATCGTGTTTGCTTCAATATCGGCGGACCCCATCGGCATCATCGACGCGCATCTGAACCTTCGCGGCCGCGGACGACAAACGCAACTCAGGCGTGATCAATGTGATGGCGCACCGATAGCGCGGCCCGGGATCTACACCACCGACTGCTCGTGCAACTCGGTAACCTGATCCGCGTCGAGACCGAGCATGTCGCCTAGCACTTCGACCGTGTGCTGGCCGAGCAACGGTGCCGGCGCCACCTGGACGGGCGAATCGGACAGCTTGACGGGACAGCCCGGAACCATGAACTCACCGCGGTCGGGATGGTCGATCGTGACGATCATCTCGCGCTCGCGCAGGTGCTCGTCGTAGTAGATGTCTTCGGCGTTGAGGCACGCGGCGGCAGGCACACCGGCCTCACCGAGAATCCGCATGGCTTCGTGCTTGGTATGCTGCATCGTCCACGCTTCGATCGTCGCGTTGATCTCGTCGGTGGCGTCTGGGAACTTTGAGGCGTCGGTGTACATCGGATCCTCCAGCAGGTCCTCCCGACCCATCGCCTGGAAGAGCGCGTCCCACATGTTCCGGCGCAACGGCGATGACGACAGGAACACATAGTCGTCCAGACCGCCTGGAGCGCACTTGAACGTTCCGTAACCGGGTCTGCCTTTCCAGCGGTTCCCGCGCCTGGGCGGCGCCTTCTTGGTGTCGTTGAACCCGCTCATCGCAATCCGAGCCACGTTGAGCACGGCGTCCTGCATCGAGACCTCGACCTGCTGGCCCTTGCCGGTGGCTTCGCGTTGCCATAGGGCCGCGAGAACGCCTATGACCGCGTGCATGCCCGTGCCAGTGTCGCCGATGGTCAGGCCGGGACGCACCGGCGGACCGTCAGGTTCGCCGGTGACACAGATCGCTCCGCCCGCCGCCTGGGCTATCGGGTCGAAGCTCTTGTACTCGCTGTACGGGCCGTACGTGCCGAAACCCTTTACGCGGGCGAGGATGATCTTGGGGTTGATCTCCTTCAGGGCGTCGTAACCCAGTCCAAGCCGTTCCAGAGCTCCGGGCGCCAGGTTCTCGGCGACAATGTCGCCCTGCCTGACGAGATCGAAGAATATCTCGCGGCCGCGTTCGGTCTTCAAGTTGAGCGTGATGCTGCGCTTGTTCGAGTTGAGGTTGAGGAAGTAAGAAGAATCAGCGTCACCGCCCGCGCCTGATAGGCGACGGCCGGGGTCGCCGCGGGTCGGCTCCTCGATCTTTATTACGTCGGCGCCCAGCCAGGCCAGCATCTGTGTGCACGAGGTGCCGGCCTCGAACTGGGTTAGGTCTATGACGCGGACGCCATTCAGTGCCTTGTCCATTGCGAATCCCCTCCTTCGAGCTTTTCTCTACGTCACCCGGGTTTTCAACTCCGTGTCCATCCATCTGACGAGTTCGTCGCGCATTTCGTGGCGCCCAAGAGCTTCGTTAATTGTCGCTTTCAGCATGCCCACCGGTGTGCCGACGTCGAAGTGGTCGCCCGGAAATCTGTAGGCGTAGACACCCGGATCGTCGATGAGAGCCGCGATGGCGTCAGTGAGCTGTATCTCGCCAAGTGCGCCTTCGCCCGCCCTAGCGACGGCGTCGAACACCTGGGGCGTCAGCACGTACCTGCCGATGATCGCCAGGTCGGACGGCGCGTCTGCAAGTGCGGGCTTTTCGACCATGCCCTTCACCCGCCGAACGTCCCCGGCGCCCGCAACAGGATCGATTATCCCCAGACTTGGTATCGCCGAATCCGGGACTTGCTTCACGGCAATGACGTTGGCGTCACGCTCTTCGTGGATCCTGATCATCGCGCCGATCGTCGGGTCTTCGCTCCGAATTATGTCATCGGGCAGGAATACGGCGAATGGTTCGTCGCCAACCTTGTCTCTGGCCATGAGGACGGCATGGCCCAAGCCTCGCTGCTCTTCTTGAACGACCGTCGTCACGTCCGCCATGCGGTTGATCGAGTGCAACTCGCGAAGCCTATCGTCATCGCCTCGACCAGCGAGGTGGGCCTCGAGAACGGGATTGGCCTCAAAGTAACCGGCGATCGCCTCCTGCCCTCTGGAGACGACGAATATGATCTCGCTAATCCCAGCCTCTGTCGCTTCGGCGACGCAGAAGTGTATTGCCGGGTGGTCCAGCACGGGGATCAACACTTTTGGCACGGACTTGGTCACGGGCAGAAACCGTGTTCCGAAGCCCGCCACCGGGATGACCGCTTTGCGAACCGTCATCTATGCCCTCGCCCCGACTTGTGCCGGCGTCACGCTGCCAGTGCGGTAGACGCGTCGCAAGTCCGCTTGGCTCAATGCCATGCCCAAGACGACGGCAACGAACATCGTTCCGGTCACGATCAGAATCGGTGGAGCGGAGAAGACATCCGCTAGGAATCCGTACCCCAGGTTGGCGAATGCCATGACGCCGCCCGCGTGAAGCAGGTACAGGCTGGATATGCGGCCTCGCAACCGATCCGGCACGATGGTTTGGACGTAGGTGTTTGTCAGGGCCATGAACACGGATTGGGACGCGCCCATGCCGGCGGCCGCCACTATTGCCAAGGGAAGCACCGGACTGAAACCTAGCATCGCGGGCGTCACGCCACTGAGCAAGCCGCTCCAGAGGAGCCACCGGCCTTTGTTCTTTTCGCTTCGCATGCCGGCGATCAGTATGGACGCTACAAACGACCCAATGCCGTACGCCATGATCAGAAATCCCAACGTGGAGCCGTCTTTGGCGCCCAAGACTTCTCTGGAGAACACGGGCAGGATGGACTCGAACGACATGACGAGCGCGCAGTGGAACGCGACCAGCAGGATGAAGATCGCGATCGTCCTGTTCGTGTAGATGTAGACAAGTCCGTCGACGAACGATCGGGCTAGGCCCTGTTCAGGAGCGGATTCGCCCTTCGAAACCGTGCGCGACACGAACATCTGATAGGAGCTCGCGACTTGGAATGCCACGCACAAGACGAGCACGCCGGATATGCCGATCGAGTCGACAGCGAGAAGCGGAGCGGACACCAACAGGCCGAAAAACCTGCCGCCGTGCCGCGTCGCCGAGTTCAGCGTTATGGCATTGAGCAGGTCCTCGCGCGGCACCTGGTTCGGGATCAGTGATTGCACGGCCGGCTCCAGCATCGACCGCAGAATCCCGTTGATGAACACGAGCGCCGCCAGATGCCAGATCTCGATCGCGTCGGTGATCGTCAGTATCGTCACCGCGCTCATCACGACCACACCGCCTGCGAGCGCGACCACCGCTAAGTGCCGGCGATCTACGCGGTCGGCCAGCAATCCGGCGATCGGAGACGCCAACAGGAATGGGAGCATAGCGGAGAAAGTGACTACGCCGACCCAACCCGAAGAGTCGGACCGCTCCAGGACCAGCCACGATACCGCGACGATAAACGTCCACATCGCGGCCCCGGACCACAAGTTGGCGGCCCAGGTGTTGCGATAGCCGTGGTGTTTGAGCGAGGCGAAGTGGGGTATGGCCGTCACGCGGGCCGATGCTCTATCCCCCAGAATCTGCATAACGCAACACAGCTCCCTCACAACTCTCTCGGTCTCGCGATTATACCAGCACGTCTCAAGGGTGGTAAGTCGCGCGCCTGCTGAATCCGCGCGACCGTCGTGAGCGAGACGACGCCGACCTTATGCTCCTCCGATCGCTTCGCATACATGAGCGGCGGGCATCGGCGCACGGGTGTCTGAGGCGGGCAGAGCGGACGTGTCAAACATCGGGACGCGCGTCACCAAGACGGCAGATCGCCGGTGGTGAGCGAGAGGGGACGACAGGAAGCTGGTGGAGCTGGGGGGACTCGAACCCCCTACCTCGGCATTGCGAACGCCGCGCTCTCCCAGATGAGCTACAGCCCCACACCCTGTCTGGCTGAATTATAGGGCCGACGCCGGAAGGGTGTCAACGAGAATGGAGCGATTGAGGTCGGGCTAACCGCAGTGCGCACCCGACTACTGGGTGTGGGAAGGCTAGACGTCTACCGGTCGGACCTGGGAGAGTTTGACAAGATCTCGCTTGAGGCCGTGCATCAAAACAAATGGTTGCATCATCGGATCGGTAAACCGGAACCTGAAGTTGTGCGACTCGCCAAACCGGTGCAAGATCGCCCCTCGAACCGGCTCGCAAAGACGATGGAGATGGCCGACAAATGTTGGGATTTCGTACCTGCGGCCCATGATTTCGGCATAGGGGTCACGAATATCTCGTGCCCGAAAATACCCGACGTTGTCCGTGGGCGCTAGGGCGCACGCAAGAAGAACATGAAAGTAGTAGTTTTGGCGGCGGGGACTCGCCACGGCAGCATCAAAGCTGGCGAGTATGGATTGTTGTGACTCACTGATCAATGAATCGACCGCCTCGTCCACTTCAGCCACATCAACGAACGTCTTCTGAGAATCGATGGCGGCACGGCCGGCAGCCAATCCCAACGCGTGGGCGAAGTGAGGCAAGCCATTGGAGATAGTGCAAATTTCCGCGATTGCATCCGGAGAAATGGTCATTTCCGCCGATGCCATGCCTTGCTCGACGATTTGTGCCAACTCATCCGCCTGCATGCGAGGAAGGTGAATCTGAACCAGGCAACGATCGATCGATGAGTGCTCCGATATCAGATCCTCCACGTCGTCGGCTACTCCCACCACCACGATCGTAGTGTCAACAGCAAAGTCGGAGAGAGACTTGATCGTGTCAGCGATCATCGCATCCACATCAGGATTCTCGATTCGGTCAAACTCATCCACGATGAGGATGAGTTTGCGAGGGTCGTTTCTCAACTCGGTCAACACGTCAGCGGGCGTAAAAGGCTCGAATCTGTCTCTCTCGGGTAGGCCCATTGATCTGAAGAAGGCATTCCAGATCCTTGCATATGTGGTCTCTCGGAAACAGTTGACCTTGATGCTGATCATATTGTCGGATGTGAACGGCTCCAGGAATATGGCAAGAACGTTGGCTAGCGACGTCTTGCCGACGCCTCGCTCTCCGTAGATCACGACATGTTGTCCAACTTGGTTTACGGCGTTGATCACACGACGCATGTAAGCGTTCCGTCCGTGGAAGGAAGCCCGGCCACTAATGGGACTTGCCGGGGTGAACGCCTTGGTCAGCTCCGCTTCATAGTTTTCCCATCTGAATAGTTCCTTGACCATTTTGCCCTCAGCACGTGAATTCGCCTGCTATTCGCCTGCATTATATTATAAGTGATTGCAGTAAAACTACAAGTCTTTATGCCATAACGCTAAGTATTTGCGCGTCCGCCTGCCTGACGCCCAACCAAATTCGTATTCTACGAACGGTGGCGTGCAGGAGTGGATCGGCTTGCGACGCAGGGCTCCCGCGTTGTTCGTACATCTTGCTAAGAATCAAATGTGATCGATAATGCAGTGCAGAGTTATGAGCGCGGGAATTCATCGGCCATAACCTCATAGGCAAAAGCCCCGCCACGTGGCGGGGCTTTCGAGTTTCTCCGGTTGCGTCAGCCTCAGCCGGGGCTTGCTGGAATCGCGTCTTCCGGGTGGATGGGGATGATGCCGGGCAGCCACCACTTCTCCCACATCTCGTCGATCTTCTCCTGATAGTAGTCGACGTCCTCGTCGGTGAAGTGGGCGTATCGTCCCTGGCGCTTCAGGAAATCGTAAACCGGCTTGCGCTTTCGCCGACCTGCCTCGATCATCCGCGACGGGCCGTTGAGCCTGAGCTCGCCGTCCTCGATCTCGTACTGGACCCAGATGCCCGTCTCGACGCCCAGCATGCCAAGTTCGTGCGAGTACATCGGATCGTAGTCCCAACCCTTGGGGCAAGGGTCGTACGTGTGGATGAATGTAGGTCCGCCGAGGGCCAAGGCTTTGCGCACCTTGTTCATCAGATCGACGGCGTAGGAGCCGCAACCGGTTGCCACATACCGGACGCCCGGGTGGCCGACAGCCATCATGGCGGCCATGTTCTTCTTCCACCGCTTGTGCATGATCCGGTGCAGTTTCCCAGGAGGGCTGAACGAGGTGTTGACGCCGTACGGCGAAGAGCCTGAATCCTGGATGTCCGTATTGGCGTACGACTCGTTGTCGTAGCAGAATACAAGGTGGTTGTACTGGAGATGGGTCAGCGACGCCGAGATCGCCGAGAGCCCCATGTCTACGCCGCCGCCGTCGCCGCAGAACGAGATCACGTTCATCGGCTCGTCCTTGATCTTGCCTTTGCTCATCAAGGCCTTGAGGCCAGCGGCGGTGCCGGTGGCCGCGGACCCGGACGATCCGAGTTGGGTGTGCATCCACGGCACGACCCACGGCGTCGAGTAGTAGGTCGTGTTGGCGACGTACATGCAGCCCGTGCTGCCGAGCACGACGGTGCGCGGACCGGCGGCCTTGATCATCAGTTTCATCACCAGCGCCGACTCGCAGCCCTGGCAGGTTCTGTGCCCGGATGTGTAGTACTCCTCGAGCGGCGAGTCGTGCACGCCGCTTATCATCGAGAGAGTGTTCGTAGTTGTCATATATGTGCTCCTGTTATGAGTGACCCAAGGGGTCCTTGATTGGCTCTGCCACCGCCTCCGCCGCGACCCTGGTCGCTCACCTCACGTCGATCCATCGGAGTTGCTCGTCGATGACTCCGGTGTCGGCCACCTTCTGGGTAAGGTCGAACATCTCGGTCGCCGAGTCAATCGTGACCTCGCGGCCTCCCAGTCCGGCGATGAATCCGATGATGGGCACTCTCGCGTCGGCGTCGTACATTGCGGATCGGATGTCCGTGTATAACACGCCGCCGTTCTGTGGGGCGCCCAACGAGTAGTCGCGGTCGATCACGCCCACCGCCTTGAACTTCGAGAGCGACTCGCGCAGTTCCTGGTCGGGGAACGGCCTGAACCATCGGACGCGGACGAACCCGACTTTCCGGCCCTGCTCCCGCAATCGCCTCACGGTGACCCGCAGCGGCAGCGACAACGTGCCCATGCCGACCAGCACGACATCCGCGCCGTCGGTCATGTACTCCTCGATGAAGGGGTTCTCGTCGTCCCTGTTGAAGATGCGCTTGAGGTCGTTGTGGGCCTCGATGATGACTTCGCGGGAACGGCGCATACCCTCGTCGGTTTGACGCCGGATCTCCATGAGCCAGTCCTCGTTCACCTGAGGGGCTATGGTGATCGGATTGTCTGGATGCAGCACGAACTTGCCGCGGTCGTAGGGCGGCAGAAACTGGTCGACGAGCGTCTGGTCCGGCACCTGAACGATCTGTTGTGAGTGGGTCAGGAACGCGCCGTCCGTGCTGATGGCGCAGGGCAGGTACACGCGCGGGTCTTCGGCGACGCGCCAGGCCATGAACGCCGCGTCCATCGCCTCCTGGGCAGTATCGACCCAGCGAAGCATCCAGCCCAGGTCTCGGACGGACAGGGCGTCGTTGTGCTCGCACCCGAAAGCGCCGGGGTCGTCCAGCGCCCGGTTTCCGACCATCGCCACTACCGGCAGCCTGAGGCCGGTAGTCACGGCAAGGGCCTCGTAGGCGTAGAGCCAGCCGACCCCAGAGGAGCCCGCAAACGTCCTCGCTCCGACGGCGGATGCGTGCTTGACGATCTCGAACTGGGAATGCTCGCTTTCGGCCACGATGTACTCGCAATTGAACGCGCCGTCCGCGATCAGCTTGGACACGTATTGCATCACAGTGTCATATGGCCTGATCGGGAAGGCCGTGATGACGTCGACGTCGGCCATGGCGCAGGCGATCGCGATCGCCTCCGAGCCGCTGATAAGCTGTTCTCTCGCGAGAGAATCTGTACTAGTCGTCACTTGCCACCCCCGTGATCTCGATCTCCTTTTTGTAACCGTCCCACTCGTAGAGGCCATGGGACCTGCCAGCCTCGCCCTTTTCGGCCTTGGCCAGAGCGATCTTCTCTTCAAGCCACTTCATGTAGCCGTGACGATCGCGCTTCCAGTGTTCATATTGACTTGAGTTGTCGTTGAATTCGGATTCGTGGACCATCGTCACACATTCGGCGATGGGGCAGACTTCTTCGCACACTCCGCATCCGCAGCACGCCTCCATGTTGGCGTCGTACACGCCGTCGGGTGTGACGTCGAAGCAGGTGTCGGGGCATTGGAGCCAGCAAAGCGTACACTTGGTGCATGTCTCGAAGTTGATGACCGGACGCATCGTCCTGGTCGACCACTTCTTGAAGACCTCGCTGCGGCCGGGCTGGTAGCCTTCGTCACCGCCGCGGAATCCGCCTCCGGTTTCCACCGCGGGTATGACCAATGCGTCTTCCATCTCGCGCCAGCCGGGCATGACAAACGAGAACGGCTCTTCGGTGTTGCCCTGGCCCGGCTCGACCGGCGCGCTCTGCAGACGGTCGTGGGCGTTGCGCGCCGAGGTTTGCTTCAGTTCGTCGCTGGTCTGGTCGGCTATCGTGTCCAAGTACGCCTGGAGGCCGGCGAGCTGTGGGCAGGCTTTCGCCAGCGCGCCCATCAACCGGACGTCGGTGTGGTCGTCTTTGAACACCCACATGCCCGAGAAGCTCTTGGCGCCTTTGAGTATCGCCAGATTGTAGGGTTCATCCCTTACGTGGATGTCTTCCAGCAGCCCGGCAGGCTCCTGGAGAGACGTCACGAGTATGGTTCCGCCTTCCTTTGTAATGGCGTTGATCGGCTGGAGTCCGGCCCATGCCCACGACTCGATGCCCTTGCACAGCGTGTCGTCGACCACAATCGTCACATCGACGGCGGTCGGCTCGTACGTCGCAAGGCTCGCCTCGAGCTCCAACGGAGTGTCGGCGACCACGGCAAAATACTTGGCCGGGATGCCGTTTCGCTCCGGCGAATCGCTGTAACGTCCGAACGCCGTGCCTATCTTGCCCTCTTTCCGAGCCGCGAGAACGATATTGCGGCAGAGATTGCGAGAGAGGGTCTTTTGGAATATCCCTCTGAAAACGACTTCGACAGCAGTGACTGCCATGTTCACCTCCTTGAAAGTCTTCGTCTGCGCTTGGGTTGTTTCTTCAGCGGTCCTTGCGGCCGGGAAGGTCGTGGACCTCCCGATCGATTTGCGTGATGTGTTGGTGCATCGCCATTTGGGCCGCATGCGGGTCCCGGCTTTCGATGGCCGCCAGGATGCCTTCGTGCGAACGAAGCGACTTGCTGGAGCGCTCAGGCGACATCAACGCGTCCTCGCGGCTCTGACTGAGGATGCCGGAGATGGCTTGGTTCACCGCGACCAGCGCCGAGTTCTTGGTGGCGTTTGCGATGGCCTGGTGAAAGGCGATGTCGTAGGCGACGCCCGTGCCGCCCGCAGCGATGTCACCCTTCTGCTCGCGCAGGATCTCCCGCAGTCGGTCGATGTCGGACTGCGAAGCTCGGTCGGCGGCCAATGATACGACGTGCGGTTCGAGGAGCAGCCTCATCTCGAAGACGTCTCCGGCGCCGTCACCGGACTCGTTCAACAGTGACGAAAACGCCTGGACGATCGTTTCGATCACGTCCTCGGTCATGAACGTGCCCGCGCCGGGCCGGATCACGATCAAGCCTTTTTGATCCAGCAGTCGCATGGCCTCGCGTACCGAAGCGCGGCTGACCCCCATCTGCTGGGCGAGCTCACGTTCCGGAGGCAGCTTGTCGCCCGGCTTGAGGGCGCCGTCGCGAACTAAACCGTAGATCTGGGCGACGATCTCCTCGGGAATCCTCGTCTTCTTGATCGAGCGTAGCAGTGTGCGCCTCGTGGTCGTAAACATCAGGTGGTCTGACCAATCCAAGCGATTATTGCATTGCGAAGAATGCATGTCAACAGTCCTTGAAAGAGCCTGCAACAGATGAATGCCGGCTCAATGTTCGGAGACTCGCGTCGAGCAGGCGACTCGCCTTTTGGCAATTGACTGAAACGGAACGCCGATTCTTGCAGACCCGATTCCGATATTGCGGTTGACACCTCGAAGCCCTGTGCCTACCATTCGAATCTGAACAGCGGGCGGATCATTCAAGCCATTGCATTTCGACAACGGGCGATTGGGAGGGCAGGCATGGGTCTCGAGAACGTGAAGGCTCTGACGTTCGACGTTTTCGGCACGGTGGTGGACTGGCGAGGCAGCATCACCCGAGAAGGGCAGAAGCTTGGGGAGGCCAAGGGCATCACCGGCGTCGACTGGGTTGAGTTCGCGGACGCCTGGCGAGGAGGATACCGGCCGTCGATGGACCTGGTGCGCACGGGCAAGCTGCCCTGGACGAAGATCGATGTTCTCCACCGCATGGTGCTCGACGAACTCCTGGTGAAGTACAACATCACCGGACTGTCCGAGGACGAGAAAGTCGATTTCAACAAAGCCTGGCATCGCCTCGACCCATGGCCGGATTCGGTCGCGGGGCTCACTCGTCTCAAGTCGCGCTACATAATCTCGACGCTGTCCAACGGGAACGTCGCCCTGCTGACGAACATGGCGAAGTGGGGCGGGTTGCCGTGGGACTGCATCCTCTCCGCGGAGAGCGTCCGCCACTACAAGCCCGACCCCGAATCCTACCTCGGCGCCGCCGACCTGCTGGGCGTCGAGCCCTCGGAAGTCATGATGGTGGCGGCGCACAAATACGATCTGATGGCGGCGCGTGACGTGGGCTTGCGGACAGCTTTCGTCGCGAGGCCCCACGAATTCGGCCCCGACCGCGAAGTCGATGTCGAACCCGAAGACTGGGTGGACGTGTACGGAACTGACTTCGAGAATCTCGCGTCGAACCTGGGTTCGTGATCGTGAACCGGGATGGGCCCGAAGGACGAGGCCACGAAGCAATTGTGCTCTGGCCGTTCACGGCCAAGCCTGGATTCAATATTCCGCGCGACGCCCTCGACGTTCTAGCGTGCAGGCCATTATTGAGATGACCACCCGCCCTAAAAATGCCCTGATCATGCAATCCGGCGGCTGCACGAACGTACTCAACAGCAGCCTTTTCGGAATCGTTTCCGAGGCCGCCGACGCCGGTGCTTTCGGTCGCGTTCACGGCGCCTCGCACGGTCTCGAAGGTCTGCTCGAAGGCAAGACCGTCGATCTGACCGACGTGCCGCAAGCGACTTGGCGCCGGATCGCCCGTTCCCCCGGCGCTGCGCTGGGGTCGACGCGGCGGAAGCTCACGCCAGATGACGTGCCGATCGTGCTGGGCCGGCTCGCCGCTCTGAGCATCGGTTATTGGTTTATCATCGGCGGGAACGACTCGGCCGAGACCGGACATACGCTGTCAGTCGAGGCGACGAAGGCCGGGTACGATCTCACTGTGGTCAACGTCCCCAAAACCATAGACAACGACCTGGTGATGACCGACCATTGTCCGGGCTACGGCAGCGCCGCAAGGTTCGTAGCGCTGGCCGCCATGGGCGCCGGCGCCGACGCCGAGGCTATGGGCGCGGCGTCGCCGATCACGATTCAGGAAGTGATGGGCAGGGACACCGGATGGCTGGCGGCGGCCGCGGCGCTTGGCAGACGAGAGGAGCGCGACGCTCCCCACGTGATCTGCCTGCCTGAGACACCGGTAGACGAAGACCGTTTTGTCGCACAGATAGAAGCCGCATACACTCGATTCGGGTTCGCAGTCGCCGTCGTCTCCGAGAACGCCCGGAGCGCAAACGGCGTCCTGGGCGGGCAGTGCGAGCCGTGGTTTGTCGACGACTTCGGTCATCCTTACTACGACGGCCCGGCCCACTACCTCTCCGGACTCGTCAGCAAACGATTGAGTGTACGAACTCGCTACGAGAAACCAGGCACGATTCAGCGCTCATTTGTCGCCGCGGCTTCGCGACGGGACCTCACCGAGGCCGAGATGGCCGGGCGCGCCGCGGTCAGAGCCGCCATGAACGGTCACACCGATGTAATCGTGACGCTGGAACGGGCGCCTGGGTCAGCGTACGAGTGCATCACGGGACTCGCCCCCCTCGACGCTGTCGGAGGCAAAGTCAGAACCATGCCTTCCGAGTTCCTCGATGCAGCCGCCGGAGAGCTCAAACCCGCCTTCCTCCGGTACCTCAGGCCGTTGGTGGGCCGTCTCCCGAGATTCGCTCGTTTGGGCTAACTCGGAAAGCCTTCGGAGGCGACGTCGCGCCGGTTGCCGGGCCGCGATATATGCGGGCGTCATCATCTTGTCGTTTGTCTATGGACGGTGTCCCAGCCAGTCGCGTTGGATCGGACTGCGCGCGGCATTAAGAACCTCGCCACGCATCGCTAACGACACTCCGTACCCGCAAGGACTTGACAACCAACCTGCGGAAACCGCTAATAATTAGGTATGTTCACGAGTGGCGAAAGCCGAAATGGCAGTGTCGTGGCCGAGATTCTCCGAAAGCTGGACCTCGCTGTGTCCTGGGCCGGCCGGGCTGTCGAAGTCCACCTCTCCAGGCGTTGGCCGGTGTTGGCCGCGATCGGCGTTGCGGGACTCGTGATCGCCGGCATGGCAGTCGCGTACGCCGGCGCCAGCCTTGCTCTGTCTGACGACATCGACCTCGAGCAACTGCGTGGCGCCGTCGATGAATCGCTGTTGGACGAGGAGGGAGCCGGGTTGGAGGGCGCGTCGGCGGATGTGGATCTCCTGCGCGACCGTTCGACGATGCCTCTGCGGTTGATTCGTTGGGCGGGTCGAATGGGTCCGTCGATCGCGTGGCTGCCAATCGCTTCGACCGAGTCCATGGGGCTGGCCGCCCAGGCGGGGCGCGTCGACTCTGATCTGGACGCCGCATCGTCGCTGCTCGAATGGGCCGCGAAGTTCACGGCGACATTCGAACAAGCTGAATCCGCCATGGTTCGTTCCGGAGATCGGGCCCGGATCGCAGAGCTTCGGTCCAGCCTGGAAGAAATCGGAACTGGGTTCGAGGACGGTCGGACCGGTTTGTCCGACCAGGGTCGCTCGGCGGGGTACGCGCTGATGACCAGTGTGCCTCCGTTCTCCGGCATGTTCGATGACTTGGAGACGGCCGAGGTCTCGCTGGTTCGGGTGACCCAAGCAGGCGAGAGCGCGTCACGCCTGGTTGCGGCGCTCCTGGACCTGGCAGAGGCGTCGCAACCGTTGCTTACGCAGTTCTCCGGCGACGCTGGCGCCGAGGGCAATGGCGCCGAACCCATCTACGTTGCGCTCACCGATTTTCGTCAGACTGCAATCGACGCGCGATCGAGCGCCGCTGACGTGATCGACGCCATATCCGAGCTGGGCGGCTCGGGAGCGTTCTCAGAGAAACTGGAGGCGTTGGACCGACTCATGGACGCCGCTGTCATCATAGGCGAGGCGGGCGTTCTTGGCTTCGAGGCGTTGAGGCCGGCGTACGAGATTATCAGTCAATCGGAGAGCGGCATCCTCGACGGTGAAGGCGTATTGCCCGAGGCGCTGGCTACGTTGCGTGATCGAACCGAGGAGATCGACGACGTGATCGCTCGACTGGCCGAAGCGGAAGAGACGCTGCGCGACCTTGTTGCCGATGGCAGCATTC
>DCWO01000012.1:21182-34710 GCA_002328865.1 Dehalococcoidia bacterium UBA2160
TCGTAAACGGAATCGCGCCCGTGGCGGACGAGTTGTTGGGCCACAGCGACCCGCGCAAATACCTGATGCTGGGCCAGTCGGCGGACGAACTGCGCGGCACAGGCGGATTCGTTTCGGGCATCTGGACCATGACCGTACAAGACGGGTCGCTGGACGGCGTTTCGTACTATGACGTCGTGCGCGTGGACGACTGGGATCGCCTGGTGCTCTATCCCGCGGCGCCGCCCGGACTGGAAGAGCACATGAACGCCTGGGTCTGGTTGCTACGCGACGTCTCATGGGACCCGGATTTTCGTGCGACTGCCCAGAGCGCCAGCGCCATGTTCAAAATCGGCCAGAATCAGGACGTCGACGGAGTCCTTGCGATCAACCAATGGGCGCTCCTGGGGTTGGTTCAGGCCGTTGGGGGAATCACTCCGCCCGAGGGTGGCGAGCCAATAACGGCCAACAATTTGATCACCGTGCTGGAACGCGGCACGGATCTGCACGGTCGCGCCTATATGGACCTGGTGCTCCAGGGGTTGATCGACGAATTCGCCAGTCAGAGCACTCTGCCGGGGCTGGTGCGACTGGCGTCTGCAGTGCTCCGTGCACTTGAGTCCAAAGACCTGGTATTCTATTTTGAGAACAGTGACGCCCAGAACGCCGTGGAAGACCTGGGTTGGGCGGGCGCCGTCGAACCGACTGCAGGCGACTATCTGTACGTAGTCGATTCGAACGTCGGCTGGAGTAAAGTAGACAGAAACATCGAACGGGAAATATCGTACGTGGTCGACCTGAGTAGAGTGGAAAGGCCCAGGGCAACCCTCAATGTCGGCTACACTAACCATAGCGGGCCTGATTCTCCGCCGTGTGAGCCCCAGTGGCTCAATCGAGGCGCCGACTACAGCCAGCTCGTGAACGCATGCTACTGGGATTTTGTTCGCGTATATATGTCTGAAGGAAGCCGGATTCTCAGTCAGTCTGAGTTGCCTCTGCCGGAGTTGAGCGTCTCAGTGGAAATCGGCAAAGGCGTTCCGGGACAGGAAACCGGCGCCATATCGGCGCTCCATGATAAGGCAGTGTTTTCGGGACTGTTGATAGTGCCGGCCGGTTCGAGCCGCGAGGTTTCTTTGGTTTATGACCTGCCGGGCAGAGTAGTAAAACAAGACGGCAATTCCGTCGGCTACGAGTTGTTGCTTCAGAAACAACCCGGTGTTAGGGACAGAAACGTGTCGATCCATCTGATTCCTCCCGACGGCTACAGTGTGTCGACAAGCTCGGTTCCGTACGCCCTACTGGGCGACGGACGAGTTCGGCTCAACCGGCGCCTGAACAGTGACGAATCGATCCGAGTTTCGTTCGCCAAGGACCGTGCGCAAGGTGGATAACTCAGGCTCCATGAAAAGATGGCTCGGACCATTGAGAATGCGGCCGCGCGCGATCCCCGCGTTGGGACGGTTCGTGGCGCTGTCGGCGGTTGCCGCCACTGTGGCATCGTCATTCGCGGCGTGCTCGTCCTCCGTCCCCGTTTCTGCTGGGGCGGCGCTGCCAGCGGTGGAAGCCGAGCGTGTCGTGCCTCCGGCCGTCGTGAAGGAAGTCTTTGCATCGGTGTTGATTACGGAAGCCGACGGTCCAACCGGCGAAATCGACCGTCTCGTCGTGTCGCCGATGGTCGTTTTGGCCGATCCCTGGGAGACCGTGAGTCTCGCCGCTGAAGCAATCCTCGAAAACGGGGCCGCCGACCCGGCCGTCGACTTGATCTGGATGCTATCCGACATAAGGGCGGGCTCCATCAGCTCCAGCGGAGAGTTCACAGCCGGAGGCACACCGGGCGTCTACCCTGCAGCCATTTTGGTGACCGCGCGAAACGACACGAGCCGTGGCATTGACCAGATCACTGAAACTGTGTCCGTGACGATCGTGGGCGAAACCCGGGCCGCGAGCATTGCAACCATCGAAATCCTTCCGTCCGGTCCGACGGTCTTCTCCGGACAGCTGTTCCGCATGCGGGCGATCGGTTACGACGAAGACGGGTATGTGATTCCGGGAGTCAACTTCAACTGGACCGTCAACGATGCGACATTGGGCAGCGTAACCGCATCGGGATATCTGAACGTTCAAGGCTCTCCCGGCATGTTCACAAAAAGCATCTCGGTTACCGGCCGATGGCGGGGCGAAACCATGGTCGAGCACATCAACGTCAAAGTGTTGGAAGCTCGTCCAGGAGCTGAAGACATGACTGTCCAGGTGCTGCCTCAGAGGTTCCATATCGACAACGGCGACAACATGCAGTTGAGGGCCGTTGCTTTGAATGGACTGGGTGAATTGATTCCAGGGACTCAGTTGCGTTGGAGCGTGGATGAACCGATTGCCGGCTCGATAACAGGTACGGGCATGTTCACCGCCGGCGTCGCTCCGGGCATCTACACCGAAGCGGTGAGAGTGGAGGCAATCATACGCGGTGAGAGCGGCGTCATCCACGCTGCCGACTTTGCATCGGTAATAGTTCGAGGCGAAAGCGAAACCCGACGCCTTGACCGTGTCGTCGGCCGGCCCGGCCACATCGTCTTGAGTCCCGGAGGTCGCAGCATTCTTGTCGCCAGAGCCTTCGATTCCGAGGGCAATTCGGCGGACAAAGTCGAGCTTCGGTGGATGATGACGGATGAGGCGGCGGGCGTTATCGACAACAACGGCAGCTTCAGGGCTTCGTCACGGTCAGGCGTGTACCCGAGTTCGGCAAAAGTGATCGCGACTCAAGACGTGGGCGGTGAGCAACTCATCCGATCCGCTTCCGTGGACGTAATCATCACGGGGACTTTGACGGTGGCAGGAATCGAGCCGGCGGCGCCTTCGGTTTCGCAAGGTGAATCCGTGCATTTCTCGGCGGTCGGAACGGACGAAAACGGGACGTTGCTCCCGGGACTGGTGGTTCGATGGCGGCTTGCGGACGACGCGATTGGCCACATTGACGCCCTCGGCAACTTCACAGCCGAAGGCAGGCCGGGTCTTTACGAAAATGCCATCGTCGCCACGGTGATTCAGCCTTTCACGGATTGACGGACCTTCACCGAAGCTTGGTGCAAGGCATCATGCGGCATCGCCGGTGGCCGAGGCCAATTCTCGCGAGCCGTTCGCGATGAACAGTTGGGTGACGGTCAAATTGGAGGCCGCGTGAGACGACGTGTGACTCGGTCCGCTTTCACTTTCCTGGTTGGATCCCTTGCGGTCGTAGCCGCAGTGTGCTCCTCGCCCGACGGAGCGCAAGAATTGACGCCGACCGCGAGCTCGACCCCGAGCCGAGGCCTCGGCGCCGAAGATCCGTCCCAAGGTTCGGTCGTCGGCATCGTGGACGGCGTGACCATTAAGGTGGAGACCGCCGGCGCCGTCTACCTGATCCGGTATCTCGGTGTAAGCTTGCCGCTCGACGGAGATGCCGCGGGCGCCACAGATTTCAACAGGTTCCTCGTAGAGGGGAAACTCGTCGAGCTAGCCAAGGACGTGGTGGACACAGATGCGGACGGCGCCCTGCTCCGATATGTTTACTCGGATGGCGAGATGGTGAACACGAAGCTCTTGACGGGCGGCTGGGCGACCGTGGCCGACCGCCCGGCTTCCTTCGAGCAAGTCGAAACCTTCATGCGAGCGGAGGCCGACGCTAAGGCAAATCGGCGCGGAGTGTGGAGCGAGGAAATTTCTCACGGACCCGAAACACCGACGCCCGCGCCCAGCGCTGCCAGCGGATTCGGTGCGGGTGGCACGCTGCCCAATCCGTTAGGTCCGGGCCTTCGAGGTCCGTGCGACTTCTCGGGTACGCCGGAACCGATCATCAAGGGCAACGTAGACCTGCGGAGCGGTGAGCGAACGTACCACGTCCCCGGCGGCCTTTTCTACTCCACGACCGTAATCGACGAGACACAAGGCGAGGCATGGTTTTGCACCGAAGTCGAAGCTCAGGCGCTGGGTTGGAAGCGCTCGAAGCGGTAGGCGGCTAAACCGCAATATTCCGCGATCTCTGCCCTTGCACTGACCTGGAGTGGCCGATGCTATAATCTCGTTGACCCCCGGCATTGCGCCAAACCCGCTTCATGGAGGAGCCGTGTTCACCCATCTGCATGTGCACACCGAGTACAGCATGCTCGACGGACTAAGCCGGTTGGAACCGCTGGTGGCTCGTGCGAAAGAGTTGGAGATGGACAGCCTGGCAATCACCGATCACGGCGGGATGTACGGCGCGATCGACTTTTACAGGTTGGCGAAATCAGCGGGCATACGTCCCATCGTCGGTTGCGAGATGTACGTGGCCCCCGGCAGCCGGCACGACCGCAACCCTGCGGACAAGACTCCCTACCACATGACAGTCCTGGCCAAGAACAACGTTGGCTACGGCAACTTGGTCAAGCTGGTGACCAAATCCCACCTCGAGGGCTTCTACTACAAGCCAAGAGTCGATCGTGAGGTTTTGCAGGAGCACCACGAAGGCCTGATCGTGCTGTCGGGATGCCCGAGCGGCGAGGTGCCTTCGCTCATCGCTCAAGGCCGCATGGATGATGCGGTGGCAACGGCGAACTGGTACCGGGAAGTGTTCGGCGACTACTACCTGGAGTTGATGGAGCACGGCGGCGTCCCCGACCTGCCCGCCATCAACCAGGGCTTGATGCGAATGCACGCAGATCTTGGCATTCCGGTCGTGGCGACCAACGACTCTCACTACATCAAACAGGAACAAGCCAAGCTCCAGGACATCCTGATATGCATCCATACGAACACCAACGTCAACGATGAAAAACGGCTTCGCATGGACGAGGACTCGTACTACCTCAAGAGTTACGAGGACATGGCGGCTCTGTACCCCAATCTTCCGGAGGCGCTGACCAACACCCAGGCAATCGCCGAGATGTGCGACCTCAGCATCGACTTTGACCGGATGCGGCTTCCCCAGTACAAAACGCCCGAAGGCATGTCCGCGTTCGAGTTTCTGAGCAAGCTGTGTTGGGACGGTCTGGAGCGACGTCTCTCCGGCGCCGACGAGACGTATCGCGAGCGCTTGCGATACGAGCTCGAAGTCATTCAGCTAACTCAGTTCGACCATTACTTCCTCGTGGTCTGGGACATCGCCGCGTTCGTCCGCAACAATGACATTTTCTTTGCCGTTCGGGGCAGTGCGGCCGCCAGCTTGACGCTGTACTGTCTCGGCGTCACCGATGTCGATCCGATGCCGTATCGCTTGGTCTTCGAGCGCTTCCTCAACGTCGAGCGCAAGGAGATGCCGGATATTGACATGGATTTCCAGGACGACCGTCGCGAAGAGGTGATCAACTACGTCACCGAGAAGTACGGTCGCGAGCACGTGGCGCAGATCATCACCTTTGGCACGCTTGGCGCCAAAGCAGCCGTGCGAGATGTCGGCAGAGCGCTCGCGATGTCATACGGAGACGTCGACCGCGTGGCCAAGATGATCCCCTTCAAGCTGAACATAACCCTGGGCGAAGCATTAACGACGAGCCCAGAGTTGAAAGAGACCTACGAAGCCGAGGCGGACGTCAAGACGCTGATCGACACGGCTCAGGGCCTGGAAGGGCTGACCCGCCACTCGAGCACCCATGCGGCGGGCGTCGTCATATCCGAGGAGCCGCTCAACGACGTGGTGCCGTTGCAACGGCCGACCAAGGCCGACGAGAACACCGTTTCGACCACCACGCAATACGCCATGGAACCGGTCGCGGCCCTCGGTCTGCTGAAAATGGATTTCTTGGGTCTCGTCAACCTTACGGTCTTGGCCAAGACCCGAAATCTACTGGCGAAGCACCAGGGCCTGAACTTCGGGCTCAAGGACATCCCGCTGGACGACGCGAAGACGTTCGAGTTGCTTTCGCGGGGAGAGACCGCGGGCGTCTTCCAGATGGAAGGCACGGGGATGACCCGTCACATCAAAGAGCTCAAACCCTCGTCGCTGAGAGACGTGGCGGCCATGATCGCCCTCTATCGGCCCGGCCCGATGGAGCACATCGGCACGTTCATCGACGCCAAATTCGGTCGCACGCAGCCGGATTATCCTCATCCGGCGTTGAAGGACATCCTGGAAGAAACCTACGGCGTAATCGTGTACCAGGATCAGGTCCTGCACATCACGCGCACATTTGCGGGCTACACACTGGGCGAGGCCGACATCGTGCGCAAGGCCATGGGCAAGAAGAACGCCGAGATCATGGCACAGGAGCGTCAGAAGTTCTTGGAAGGCGCCAACCGCCAGGGGTTCGACAGAGAGCTAGCCGAGAAGATGTTCGCACTGGTGGAGCCTTTCGCCGGATACGCGTTCAACAAAGCCCACAGCGTGAGCTATGGGCTGATCTCGTACTGGACGGCCTACTTCAAGGCCAACTACCCTGCGGAGTACATGGTCTCGCTGCTCAATTCGTACACCGGCCACACGGAGAGAGTCACGTCGGCCATCGCCGAATGCCAGCGCTTGAACATCCCTGTTTTGTTGCCCAACGTAAACCGCAGCAACGCGGAGTTCACGATCGAAGACCAGAGCGACGGACCTCGCGCAATTCGTTACGGGCTTGCGGCGGTGAAGAACGTCGGCGCGGCCGCCATACAGCCGATCCTCGATTCCCGGGCAGAGGACGGTCCCTACGAGTCGTTGGAGCAGATGTGTCGCTCCGCAAACATGAGCGGGTTGAAGCGCAACAACCTGGAGAGCCTGATCCGTGCGGGGGCTTTCGACGAGTTCGGAGACCGGGGCGCGTTGCTGACGAGCATCGAACGTATTCTGGGTTTGGCTCAGAGCGAGGCAGGCCTGAAAGACTCGGACCAGTCCTCCATGTTCGATCTCTTCGGAGACTCGGTCCCGACTCCGCTTGCCAACATCGTGCTTCCGGAAGTGTCCACGCCGTCCGGAGAGTTGGAGTCCTGGGAACGAGACTTGCTGGGCGTCGCACTGTCCAGCGCCAACTCGCTTTCAAGTCTCCTGGCTTCCGCCGGGGGCGACACGGTCAAGTTCAGGGGCGACATCGGGGCTGAGATGGCTGGTAAGAAGATATCGCTGGTCGGTCAGGTTTCGACCGTCACACACCGGTTCACCAAGCAGAACAAGCCGTTTGCGATAGCATCGCTGTCGTTGATGGACGGGCAGGTCGAGGTCTTCGTGTGGGAGGAGCAACTGGATCTGACGCGGGACCTGTGGGAAGAAGGCCGGATCGTCGCCGTGGCGGGCACGGTGCGCCTGCGGGGAGACGACGTCAGCATTTCGTGCGCCGACGCCAAAGAGTACGCCCCCGATTCGGAGTCTCAGGCGACATCACTGGCGCACGCTCCGGCGCTCGCAAACACGGCCGCGGGCATCGCATCCCAAACGACATCGCCCGAGCAGCCGAAGTCTAACGGCGTTCAGGCGACCGAGAAAAATGGGACCGAAGCGCCAACCCTGGCCCGTTCGGCGTCAGTGGCTGAGGCTCCGGTTGAACCTCACCTTCGATTGAGCCTGCTCATCAGAGAATCAGCCAATGCCGTGGATGACTCCTTGTTGTTGGACGACATCAAGCGACTTTTGTTGGAGTACTCCGGCCCGGACGAGGTTTCGCTTGAGATCGTCGCCGGCGGGCAGGTGTATCGGCTGGACTGGCCGATGGTCCGTGTGCAGGCGTCGGACGAACTTACAGGTCGACTGGGAGATCTGCTGGGCGAATCGGGCAGAGCGATCGTCGAGAGTCCGGCGAATTGAACTGGGTCCCGCTGGCCACGGCGCCCGACCAGCTTGTCGCCGAACTGTGGAGCGGGGTGCTTCAGGCGGCGGGAATCCCGGCGATGATCAGGGCAGGGGACACGTCGTCGTTTCTGGGTGTGTCCGCGTATCCGTGTCGAATCTTGGTAGACGAAGCACGGTTAGCCGACGCGCAGGCCGTCCTGGAATCTGAACTGGATGTCGTTTTCGATGACGACGAAGGTCCAGAATAGAGCGACTTCAGCGCCGAAGGTCGGATCGGGCGCGCTAGTGCGTTTCCGCGGCAATCAAGCGACGCTTGAGAGGAATCCGTTCGGCGCCTTTGCCGAACCCAGTCATGCTTCCATTGCTTCCGATCACGCGATGGCACGGCACGATTATCGGCAGCCGGTTCCTCGCCATCGACTGTCCGGCGGCGCGTGGCGCACGAGGATTGCCCGCCTGTTCGGCCAGCCAACCGTACGTCCGGGTCTCTCCATGCGGAATGGATTGGCATGCTTTCCAAGCTGAACGGTAGAACCGGGAGGCGTCCGATAGGTCCACCGCCACGTCCTCGAACGTTTCGTGTTCACCCTCGAAGTATCGTTGTAGGCGGTCGCGGAGATCGACGAACCTCTCGGGTTCATTTGCAGCATCCGTTACCTCGGCGCCCAGCTCAAGATAGCATTCGTCCGGCGTTTGTTGGGGCAGCGTGCTGCGCCTTAATCCAACGTCCGAAGCCAGCAGGCCCATCCATCCCAGCGGCGTCTCGAAAATGTCATAGTATCGGTTCATCAGTCGTCACCTCGCCTGAGCCGGTTGTCGGCTGGATCGCATTGGCGCGAGCCGGCCGAAAGCTCTGCCGATCAGACTCCACCTCGCGTGATTCCAAGCCGTGTTCAGTTCGTCCACCGCCACGTCGTCCGGATCGTCGTCGTTCTGTGTCGCATGACGCCCGTACCTGGCAGCCGCGTATCGCGCGGAGATGTGCCTTACTCCGTCCGCCGCTGACGGAACCGCTTGCCCGATGACCAAAGCGTACTCCCAGGGAGTTTGGTGCGGCCGGCGACGAAGCCCGGCGATGAATCCGAGGCGACTCATCTTCGCGTAGAGCCGCTCCTCCGTCGAAAAGCCGCCCAATCCAAGATTCCACAGGAATCTGGCCAGCAGCGCGATGACGGCAAGCGTCCCGACAACGATGGCCGTCGGAACCAGGAATCGGGTAACGTCGAATGGCAGATTGGCGAAACCTGCGCCACCGCCCGCGCCCTCTTCTTCGAACCCCTCCGCGGCTGGGTCCAGCAAATCGTTGATGTTCACTTCAAGCGGATCGTTTTCGCCGAAACCTGGCGGCAGATCCACGAATATGGATTCCGGTAGGACGCGTTCGTGCTCGGGCCAGTTGGGCGTCGGCTCAAAATCGATCCAGCCGTATTCAGGGAAGTAGGCCTGAGCCCACCCGTGGCTGTCCGAGTCTTTGATGAAACGGATCTCCGAGTTCGGCTCGAATTCGCCGGGAGCGTATCCTGCCGCCAATCGCGCTGGCACGCCTACCGCGCGCAACATTACTGTCATGGCGGATCCGAAATAGTCCGAGTAACCCTCTTTGGACACAAACAGGAAATGGTCGACGCCGTCAGTCTCGCGGCCATCGGTTTCACGTGGCGGCGCGTCGATGTCTTGAGAGTACGTGAATTCTGGACCGCGCAAATAGTCCTGGATAGCCAGGGCTTTGTCCATCGGGTTGTCCAAACCCCCGGCGATCTCTTCGGCCTTGTTCCGCACGCGCTCCGGCAGCGTCGGCGGAAGCTGAAGGTAGTGGTCCGAAATGAAACTGTTGTATTCGGCGTTAGCCCCTCGCAGGTCGTCGTCGGTGGCCACGGACACCATGGAGATCACCCCGTACTGGGCGTTCTGAGGCAGACTGTCTTTGAACAGCCAAGCCACCAGGTCGGGGGCGATCTGGGCTTTGCGCTGGAGCTTTATGGTATCGACATCGCCGTCGTCGTCTTCGGTCAACTCCAACAAGACGAGGTCTTCGGGCAACCTCCCGGCCACGAACACGTCTGCAGGCTCGAGTCTCGGCTGGTTGATCTCGATACGAAACTCCTGAGCGAGCTGCTGTATCTCCACCGGGTACCAGGCGTCGATGGAGGGATCGTTCAATGTGATTACGAACTCCCTCGGATCCAGCGACTCAACGGTGGCCGGCCTGCTCACCCAATCGAATCCTCCGCCCGACAAGAATTTCCGCGAATCGAAACTGAGTTGGACGGTCTGTTCCATGTCCTGGCGTCTTCTGTTGTCGATGCTGGGTGGAGGCAGCAGAGACGGCCCGACGTCTAACCGTTCGGTGCCCGAGGCGATCCATCCTTGAGACGTGTAGTAGTTGTAGGTCTGAGAGAGCCAGTATGAAGGATATTCGGTGTCTGCCCAGGCGACAATGTCACCGCCGAAAGAAATCTTGCCCATGAACGGCAGGGTCTTGCCGAAGAACCTGCCCATCGTGTCTTTCCGCGAAGGGAGAGTGGAGAACAGGCGAGTGAATACGGTCTCAACGCGGGCGACCGGCGTGCGTCCCGTACGCCAGAGGTCCGCTATCGGATCCGACACGATCACCTTCAGCGGCAACAGCGCCGCGGCGGACAGCACTAACAGACTGAACCACAGCGAGGCGTGGAGCGTCAACCAACTGCTGGTCGGTGTGAAATCGATCTTCAATCTCCGCCAGACTTCATGCTTTCGCATCGAGTCCATGCGCACAACCAGCAGCATCGCCATCAACATGAACAGGAAGAATCGAGCAGCGAACTGGTCAGGCAGGAAACTTAGGTTCGTGAGGATCGCGATCCCGGCGAGCACAACGGCGACCCACACGTTGTTCCAACGGAATATGAACCACGAACTGAAGAAACCCAGAAGCCAGGCGGCGATCAGCAACAGCATGACGAAGGGCAGCAAGTCGGTGCTTATCCCGCCGCCCACCGCTGCGTCGTACCAGACATCCAATCGATCGAAGAGCTCACCCATACGGTCGCCGAGCGATTCACCGTCAACCATCGACGAAGCTTTCCAGAGGATGAATAGTGCGCCCAGCGCCAGTCCCGCTATATGCATCAGAATCCAAGGGACGCGTATCTTTGCCAGACCCAAACCGACCAGCGAAGCAAGCAGCATCGTCGACGTGAGGCCCGGAATGTCAACCCACTCTGCTGCGGTGATCGACTCGCTGACTATCGAAAGAGTCACGGCCAGGATGGCAAAAGTCGCCCAACCCTGACTCGGGCTGACTCTTTGGACAAATACCAGGACGGGATGGCGTCGCCGAACGCCTGGCTCGCCTTGTCGTGGGGGCACTATGAATCGAGTCGTGGCGCTCTGACTGCTCACGAGCCGGCCTCTGGCATTTGGTTGGGCAAGGTGTAGGTTTGGCTGAGGGCGAGAGGAATGCTGTCACCCTTCCTCACCAAAAATGGTGCGATCCCGGCGCTATGCAACTCCGGGATCAGGGATACAGGGTCGAACATGCTCCCAAAGCTCTGGGCATCGAGAAGGATGACGGCGACCTTGACGCGTCGCCGTACAAGCTCCTTGAGTCCGTTGATCCATCCGGGGTGGTGAGACGAGGTTATGACGACAAGGGAACTGTGGTAACCCCAGAGTTGCTCTTCATGCGGCAGCAGTTCTTCCAACGAAGTCGTGCCTTCGGCCTTGCTCATTGCAAGGAATTCCATGATCCGGTCGAATTGGCCCGATCCGGTTTCGGCCGGCAACGCGTATCGTTGGTCGCCGTAGGCGATCAACCCTGCCGGCAGTTGAGCGTCAAGGTACTTGCGCGCCAATGACGCGGCGATGGACACGGCGTACTCGTCGGTGCTCTCATCCAGTTCACCGGCCTGGACATCTCGGTGAAGGTCGACTAGCAGCCACACGTCGCTTGATAGTCCCAAATCGAATTCCTTGGACATCATACGGCCCATCCGTGCCGTACTCGCCCAGTGTATTCGGCTGATGCTATCTCCGAACGCGTATTCTCGTACGCTGGCCGCATGAGGCGTCAAATCGTGGGAGCGGCGTCTGGAAGAGCTCTCCCCGGAAAGATGGGACGCTGGGATGGCGAAGCTCGGAAGTTCGTAGATTCGAGGATAGACGATCAGTGAGTCGGTGTCGCCAAAAAGCCGTTCCCGTCTGAACAGTCCAAATGCATCGGTGTTGGAGACCCGAACCGGGCCGAGGGTGTAGATGCCGCGCTTTCTGGCCGGCGCCATGCTCAACCAGGACCGGAACGCGCGACTGGAAAGCGTGACAGCCATGCCGTTGGAGTAGCCGGGGATGTCGCTTAGGTCCTCTACTTCGAGCACCGGTTTCGGCATCTTGCTGAGGTTGCGAATGGTCAGTCGCTCTTCGACGTCGTCGCCGACGCGAACCCGTCGGGAGCGACGGTCCACCGCTACGCGGAGGCCGCGTATGTTATACCAGTTCCACGCAAAGCTGAGCACAGTCGTGAGCGCAAGAATGTACGCCAGCCTGTAGAACAGTCCGAACCCCGTTGCCAATCCTGTGAATACCGTAAATGCGGCGAGGAGGATTATCAGGTAGAACCTATTGAGGAGATATATCTTGATCGGGAGCCTCGCTAACTGCCGGGTCGATAGCCCGCCTGAGCGCCCGGTACGGGGACCTGGTCGATCGTGGCGGCGATTATCTCGGAACTGTCGACTCCCCGCATTCGCGCCGCGGCGGAGACGATGATGCGATGGCTCAACACCGAAACGGCGAGTTCTTTCACATCGTCCGGCAGTGCGTAGTCTCTGCCTCTAATAATCGCCAATGCCTGGGCGCCCCTGAACAACGCCAGCGATCCCCTGGGCGAGGCGCCGAGCGCGATGTCTGGGTGAACTCTGGTAGCCTCGACGATCGAAACGACATATTGTTTGATCAGGTCGTCCACGTACACCTGTTTGATCGATTCTTGCAACTCCATGATCTTTCGGGCGTCCGCCACCGGCTGCAATGCGTCGATTGGATGGGCGAGCAGTTGGCCGTCGATGATCGCCAACTCTTCTTCTGTCGTCGGATAGCCCAGGCTAACGCTCAACAAGAACCTGTCGAGTTGAGCCTCGGGAAGAGGAAACGTCCCTTCGTATTCAACCGGGTTCTGGGTCGCCATGACCATGAACGGGCTGGGAACCTCGTGCGTGACGCCTTCGACGGTGACCTGTCGCTCTTCCATCGCCTCCAGCATCGCCGATTGCGTTTTGGGAGTGGCCCGGTTGACCTCGTCCGCAAGCACGATCTGCGAGATAATCGGTCCGGCTCTGAACTCGAACTCCCCGGACTTCTGATTGTATATCGACACGCCGGTCACGTCCGTGGGGAGGAGGTCAGGTGTGAACTGGATGCGTTTGAATTCGCACCCCACCGAACGGGCGATGCTCCGGGCCAGCATCGTCTTCCCGACACCCGGCACATCCTCGATTAGCGCATGTCCCTGGCACATCAGAGCGATCACGCCCAACTCGACCGAAGTGGGCTTTCCAACGATTACTTTCTCGACGTTTTCGATTATGTCTTGGGCTGTTTGTCTTGCCCGATCATGGTCCTGCAACTGAGTCTCCTAAGATAATCCGGCGAATTGCCATCCGGCCATTCCACGGTCGTTTCCTGCGGTCCCTCGGCTTGTAATCCCGACAGATGCTGGGCGCGAATCGGCAATTTTGTCTACTCGCATTGAACCTAGATACGAAAAATGCAGTGATGCAGATTGTTTCGCCGCGAGAGGCGTGGTGGGCGATAGAGGACTCGAACCTCTGACCTTCTGTGTGTAAGACAGACGCTCTAACC
>DCWO01000088.1:0-228 GCA_002328865.1 Dehalococcoidia bacterium UBA2160
GGCCAGAATGTGACGGATGCCTAACATACACAAACTCGACGTACCTGGTGAAAGAGGACGGTTATTTCTTCAAGAAGGACGACCAGGAACAGGTGTGGGATTCGGCATCAGCCTCCGCAATGCCTGCCGACGGAAGCGCTGCCGAAGCGGCGCTGGAAGGTGCGTTCACCGTGGACGGGGTGACTGTGAGACCCGCCTTCCAGGTGTTCAAGGACCATGTGGCTCGTT
>DCWO01000088.1:612-2533 GCA_002328865.1 Dehalococcoidia bacterium UBA2160
GCGGTGGCGCGCGAGCTCGGCGAAAACGCCATGATCGGCAGCACGATAATGATCGACGGAGTCGAGGTTCCGCACCGGCCAGTCGCCATAATGGCTTACCACGTGTCACAGCAAGAGCTAGGCTTCCAGGCTGTCCGGGCCATGAACATGCTGATGATGCTTCTGGGCGCCTTTGGCGCTGCTGGCGGCCAGCAGATCGACTTCACGTGGAAGATCCACGGCAATTACGAGAAACTGGACGAGATCGAGATAGCCGAGTCCTCAAATGTCTATCTGGCGAAAAGCAAGTTCTACCCGATCAACAGCAACAACTCGTCGATAGTCGCACAGGTAATGCAGGACCCGGGCAAATTTGGCGTTGACTACGTGCCAGAGGTTGCCATCGTTCATATGGGCAATCCGATAGTTTCCTTCGCGTCGCAACCAGACATGATCGCGGCCTACAAAAAGTTCAAGTTCGTTGCCGTGATCGATCCGTGGCTGTCGACGACCGCCGACCTGTTTGCGGACGTCGTCCTGCCTGCCGCCACCATAGAGAAATACGAAGGGCCGCTGGGTGTTACTGACCAGTACATTGATGCCGTGACGCTTCGCATCTCGCCCATGGAACCCCTTTTCGAATCTCGCGGCGACATCGACATCTACCTGGACCTGTGCGAGAAAGCCGGGATACTGCTTGGGGATGGTGGATACATCGACGAGCTGAATGGGGCACTCAAGCTCAAGGACGAGTGGGCAATGCCTCTGGACCGCAAGCCCGTTGTCCGGGACATCTTCGACCGATGGGCCAAGTCCGAAGGAATCGACGAGGGCGTTGCTTTCTTCGAAAAATACGGTGTGAAGATCAAGGGCAAGATCCCTCCTGAGAAGAAATACGGCTATGCCGCCGACCCGCCATTCGGCGGCGTCGTGCATCGGCTGTACGGGGAATCGCTGCTCCGCTACCGGGAAAAGATGAGGGAGCTGAACGTCAGCGAGGCCTACTGGCAGGATTATAGTCCCCTGCCCACATGGCGCATCCCAACCATGGACGCATCACCAACCGAGTACGACCTGTACATGATCAGCTACAAGATGATTGAGTTCAAACAGAGCCGAAGCTCGCAGATTCCGCTGCTGGCGGAGCTGGCTCCGGAGCAACGTTTGGACATCAACCCGGAGACGGCCAAAGCCAAGGGTTTGGAGGACCGTGAACTGGCCCTGATAGAGTCGCACAACGCCGTCACGGGTGAGACTCGCCAGACAACGGTGAAGGTTCATTTCACGGAGGCCATCCGCCCTGACACGGTGGGCATGCCTCACCACTACGGAGACGTTGCCAGACATCCGTGGACCCAGGGACATGGACCCACCGCCAACGCCCTCACCTTTACCGGGGAAGGGTATGCGACCAACACTGCGGATCAGTCCTTCCATGTCAAGGTGCGCGTTTCGAAGGCGTAGGAGGCAGAGCGTAATGACCCGATACGGTATGGCAATAGACTTGGAGCGATGCATGGGTTGCCGCGCGTGCATGGTCGCGTGCAAGGTGGAGAACAATACCCAAGAAGGCGTCTTTTGGATGATGTTGCTCCGCCTGGAGGAGGGAAAGTACCCCAACACCAAGCAAAGCTTCCTACCCCGCCCTTGCCAGCACTGCGACGATGCGCCCTGCGTCATGGTCTGTCCGACTCAGGCACGATACGTGCGGGAGGACGGCATCGTAGCGACCGATTGGGACAAGTGCATCGGCTGCCATTACTGCCAGGTGGCTTGTCCTTATGGAGTCAACTACTTCAACGACAGAGACCCCAGCAAGAATCAGTATGTGGATTGGTCGGACACAGATCTGCAAGTTGCAACAAACGGCGCGAACCCAGCGTACGAAAACCCTGATCTGGAGTTGCGCTACGGCCCCGATAACCGTCACATCGCCGGTGGC
>DCWO01000088.1:2911-14939 GCA_002328865.1 Dehalococcoidia bacterium UBA2160
CGAAAAGGCGCTGGACCCAGCCTGCGTGACCAACTGCCCCGTGTACGCACTCCATTTCGGCGACCTGGATGACCCGGAGAGCCAGGTTTCAATGGCGATCGGAGCGAAGCCCTCGTTCCGCCTGAAAGATGAGCTAAACACCCAACCAAAGGTTTACTACATCGGGGCGCCGCCGCCCGGCGGAGACACCAGGCAGATCGAGCCCGTGAAGGGGAGGGAATGAACGATGGCTACCCTAGCGGCTTCATGGCGTTCTGCTCGACCGAACTACATATTCTTGGCCTGGATTGCCGTCCTCGGACTGGTGGCGCTGGTGGGGCTCTACAGCTTCGTCAGGCAGACTGTCGACGGACACCACATCACCGGTCTCAGCGACACCACGCCCTGGGGGTTGTACATGGCCGGTTTTGTGTTCTTCGTTGGGGCCAGTGCGGGGGCGACGATTATTGGGTTGATGATACACGCGTTCGGACGCGAGGATTACGCGCCCCTGGGAACGCGCGCAATCCTAGTGGGACTGGCCTGCCTCACTAGCGCCATGGCGTTCATCACGGTCCACGTGGGAAGCATCCCGAAGATGATGCTCATCCCATGGCTTTGGAGAAACCCGACGTCGATGTTCATGTACACATCGATAACCTACTACATATTCACGCTCATACTCTTGGGCGAACTTTACTTCACAGTGAAGGTCACCCGAGGGACCGCCGGTGACCGGGACAAGACAATGGCAAAATGGATGGCGCTCAGCGCTGTGCCTTTTGCCCTCGTGATACTCCACGCGCCCCACGGAGGGTTGTTCGCGGTCGTGGCGGCGAGAGAGTTCTGGAACAGCTCGTTGCTGCCGCCACACTTTGCCCTGGCAGCGCTGGTCACCGGAACCGCTCTCATGTTGTTGGTGGCGTTGGTGACGTCCGCCATATCCGGACGGCGAATTGTGAGCGACGCGACTCTCGCAAGCCTCGGTGTGCTGCTCGCTTTCTTCATAGCGATCACCGGTTTTGCTGACATCTTTGACTTCTTGGTTTACACGTACGGGGGCAAGTCGGCCGGCAACGAGGCGTGGCATTTCCTGAGCGGCAGCCATCTCCCCATATCCGTGCTCCACGTTGGCGGGTACGTCCTCGCATTCGCCGTCCTGCTGTTCAAATGGGGACGGACCGCTCCGTGGCTCTTCGTCGCGTCAATTGTGACGTTGATCGGCGTAGCCGCCTACCGCTACAACCTGACAACAGTCGGACAGGCAGTCCCTCTATTCCCATTCCTCGAGGATGTCCACTACACGCCTTCATGGCACGAGATATCCCTCAGCTTGGGGATAGTGGCATCCGCGATCCTGGGATACTCGATCGCAACCAAGCTGCTCCCGATCGAGGCTCCGATCGGCGAGGCACGAACTTCTGAGTCGCCATAGCAGGTTCGCTCGATTTTGGCAGGTGAGCACAGGCAAACCGATGGCTTTTGCTCACCTCAATCCTCGGTGATCACGCCCGCCGGAACTGCGAGCAGGTCGCCACGGGGGTCTCAACGGGACAGGTCTGCTCTTCCGCACTCGTACGCTATCCCGCCTCCCTCGACCACGACTGGAAATGCCGGCCAACTACAACCCCTGGCGCATTCCGCTGGCGATGATCCCACGGCTACGTTGCCTGTGACGCACCGTGGTTCGCCGTCAGTCCGCCGGGCTGGCCTCGCGTGCACTCGCGGGCTCGGATTCGGCTGGTTCTGAGGTGCGGGCGGTGACGAGCGCCGCGACCGCGCCGACGAGGAGCAGGCCGGCCATCGTCATGTATGTCAATCTGAAGCCGGATACGAACGCTGAAAGCAGGCCCGCGCTATCGGCGGCCTTTATGTCGCCCAGGTCTGGGGCGTAGCCCATCGAAATCATGGTGGCCGCGATGATCGTCGTCGCGACCGCCACTCCGGTCACGTTGGCGGCGTTGCGTATCAGGCTCAGCAGAGCGGAGACGATGCCGTGGCGACTCGCTGGCGCGGCGTTGAATATGGCGGTGCTGTTGGGCGAGCTGAACATGGCCGACCCCACACTCTGGACGACCATCGCCCCGATGACGTGAACGAGCGAGGAGTCCACGGTGAGCCGGGACAATGCGAATACACCTGTCGCCGCCAGCAACAAGCCCGACACGGTGAACTTGCGCCAGCCGAAACGGTCGGACAGGCGACCCGCCAGCGGACCCATGACGATCATGGTGACCGCGGCCGGGAGTATCGCGAGTCCCACCATGCTCGGCCTCATGCCAAGGACGCCCTGCAGATAGAACGGCATCATGAATCGGACCGAGTTTGGGCCGAGGTAGGACATGAATCCGGCGAGGACGCCCAGCGCGAAGACCTTGTTCTTGAACAATCGAAGATCGAGCATCGGCGCCGGCGCCCGCAGCTCCCACCAGACGAATGTCGCGAGAATGGCCGGAAACGCCAGGGACCCCAACAGGATCGGGGCCGACGTCCAGCCGGCTCGATGGCCATTCGTCACCAGCATCAAGAAGGTCACCAGAGCCGCGGTGGACAGAGCGGCGCCCAGCCAGTCGAAATGTGCGCCCTGAGTGTCCTGCGAGAACCGTTTCGAGTCCATTATCAGCAATGCCATGGCAATCGCGATGATCCCTATTGGCACGTTGATGAAGAAGACCCACCGCCAACCCAGCGCTCCGACTAGGATGCCGCCGATCACCGGCCCAATCATGGCGCCAACACCCACGACGCTCATCGAAGACCCGATTCCCTTCCCGCGCTCGTGCTCGGGAAATACAGACGTGATCATCGCCATGCCAGTGCCCTGTGTCATGGCCGCGCCGCAGCCCTGGATCATCTTGGCGACCACCAGGAGCGTGATCGAGTCGGAGAACCCCGCGAATGCAGCCGCGCCGCCGAAAAGGGCCAGCCCGGTGACGTAGACGGGTTTGCGTCCGATCAGATCGGACAGCCTGCCCATGGGAAGCAGAAGTGCGCTGATGGTGAGCATCTCGGCTACCACCACCCACTGGACGGTCGGGAGGTCGGTCCCGAAGTGCTCGGCGATGGTCGGCAGCGCGACGTTGACGCTGCCATGGTTGATGACCGAGGCGAACGTGCCGAGGGCTACGGCGCTGAACACCCACCACTTGTAGTTTGGACTTCGTACCAGGGAATTGCTGAGCAATAACGGCTCCTGAGTTTGACAGGAACACAGTTTAGCATAGGCGACCATCGACCATAGGCGAAGAAGCTCCGTCTGAAGACTGGGACGTGGTATAGTCGCTCCATCTTTTCGAGGCCGATCCGGGCGGTGATTTCAAGGAGCATCAGGGATGAGCGAGCGGCGCCTCAGTGACGTCTATGCGGACTACTCGCGGTTTTACGACCTCTACGTCGGCGACCGCACCGACGACATCCCGCTCTACCTGGAGTACGCGGCTTCCTCGACGACGCCTGTGCTCGAGATCGGCGCTGGAACGGGACGGCTGACGCTGCCGACGGCGTCGGCGGGCCACCAGGTCGTCGCCGTGGACATCTCCCCGTCGATGCTAGAAATACTCGATGCGCGTCTCGCTGAGCAGCCCGAAGTCACGCGGCGCCGAGTGCGCGTCGTTCACGTCGACATGCTCGAACTCGATCTTGGCGAGACGTTCGACTTCGTCCTGGTCCCGTTCTTCACCTTCAATTATCTGTTGACGTCTGAGGCTCAGAACGCGGCGCTGGACCGTCTGAGCGCGCATCTGTCCGATTCCGGCCGCCTGGTCCTCGACCTGTTCGTCCCGCCCACCCCCGAGATCGACTCCGTGTTAGAACCCGAAGTGCGAATGGACGCCAACGACCCGGCCACGGGAGATCGCGTGCGGTTGTGGACCGCCGCAAATGTCGATGCGGCAGCCCGTATCGAGCATCGGACACAGTGGTTCGAGGTCACCGGACCGGACGGCGCGTCGGAGACGACGGAGATCAACATCGACCGTCGCTTCTTCCTGCCTGGCGAGCTGGAACGCCTGGCAGAAGATCACGGCCTGCGGGTTCTGGAGCTGTTCACCGGGTACAGGGGCGAGCCGCCGAAGCCCGATTCGGTGCAGCTCGTGTACGTTTTGGGGCATGCGTAGGCGAGAGCTTTATGCCAACATCGCCATGCAGAGAGCAGCGAACATCCGGCTTCCGGCAGCGAGGCGCGCGTCTCGCTCGACCAGATCCTTCGGCTGCGGTCTCAGGATGGCGACATTGGTGCAAGAGTCACCTTTTCGCCGCAGATTTCAAACATCGAGTAACATCAACCCGTTGTATCGCACCTGGTCCTTAACCTCGTCCGATGACCCCGACTTATCGAGCTGCCGCAGGAGCCGCGCTGGCCTGAGCAGCGGATAGTCGCTGCCGAGCAGGATCTTGTCAACGCCAACCAGGTCCGCGACTACCGAGAACACGTCCGCGGTGTACAGGAACGGCGACGCGGCGGTGTCGAAGTAGACGTTGCCGAGCGCTCGGGCTACCTCGGGCATGAGCGCATAGAACGGCAAGCCGCCGCCCCAGTGGGCGCATACGACCTTCACGTCCGGGAATCGGGCGGCATGCTGGATGAATCGCCACAGCACGTCGGGGGTCGTGCGGCCTTTGCCCGGGTACACGTGGCCGGCCGGCTCCGACGAGTGGGTGGTCACGATCAGCCGATGGGCTTGGGCGACCTCCAGCAGCAGCGTCATGACAGCCTCGTCGCCGAGAGCGAATCCCTGCGTATCGGGATGAAGCTCGCCGACGCCTCTCAGACCGGCGTGTGCGCATCGCTCGACCTCTGTGACGGCGGAGTCACCCCAGGCTGGATTCACGGAAGCAAAGCCGGTCAACCGATCGGGATGTCTTCGTGCCGCATCGATGATGTAGTCATTGGCCTCGCGGGCAAGAACTTGGTCCGTCCAGCCAATGCCCATCACGACCGCGCGGTCGACGCCGTCTTCGTCCATGGCCGCGATCAGGTCTCCGGCAGTGGCCAGCTTCGCCTTCGGGTCGGCGTATAGCTCGCGGAACGTGGCGTCCCGTTCGAGCCAGCGCTCCCGTTGGTCCGCGATCGAGGGCGGGAAGATGTGCGTGTGGAAGTCCACGGTCGCCGTCATCTCAGGACGCCGCGCCGCGCTCCGCGGATCGCTCAGCTATGATCCACAAGAACGTCTCGGCGTCCCGGGCAGACGAAGTCGTCTCTTCCCTGGCCCTGATGATTCGAAATCCCGATTCCTCGACCATCTTCCGGTTGGTGTCCGAGTCGAAGCCGCTCCAGAACATGGGCGCTCCCATCCACGACCGGTCGAAGTCCACCTCGTTGGAATGCGTTCCGAGGGAGCAGACCAAAAGGCCGCCCGGTCGAAGCCATCCCACGATCGCGCTCAGCAGCGGACCTTGCTCATCTCGCGGCAGGTGGATGATCGAGTAGTAGGCGGTCACCCCGTCGAAGGACTCGGCGGCGAAGTCGAGGGCGGCCATGTCGGAGTGTACGAACGTGGCGTTCGGAACGTTTAGTCGGGCTCGTTCGACCTGCTTCTCCGAGATGTCGACTCCCGTTACGTCGAATCTGCGCGCAAGCCTCCGGGTAGTGGGCACGCCTGAGCCGCAACCCAGGTCAAGCACCTTCGATCCCTCGGGCAAACGATCCAAAACCACCGTCTCGTAGCGGTTCCGCTGCAGCGTCCGGGAACGCGTCGCCATCCGACCGTAGGTACCGCCGATCTTGTCATATCCCCGGGCAACCAGGAGCTTGGGGTCGTCGTTGTTCATCCAGAAACCTTTGGTTCAGTCATGCACAATCCGCATCACAAACCGGCCGACTCCAGCCACGCCGTGAACGCCGCATCGCCTTTGTAATGATACGCCTGGCCTCCCAACTCACGAAACAAACGGACCTCTTTGAGCGTGTCCTCCACCAGCAGCGCGCCGTCGTATCCGCACGCAGCGCCCAAGGCGTCGAACGCCCGATCCCACATGGGTTGCTTCGATTTCAGCCGAACTCCGTAGTCAGCGGAATTGACGATCACGTCGAACGCGTCGTTCAGTCCGTGCGCGGGAACGACGACGTTGCTGAAGATGTCGGCGTTCGTCGTTACGAGCGCCAGCTTCCTGCCGGCGTCGCGTTGGCGCTTCACGAATGACCAGACCGCGTCGTTGAAATGCATGTCCGAGCAGCCGCGGACCAGCGCATCGTGGATCGACTCGGGTGAAATCTCCAGGAAGCCTGAGAGATAAGCGGCGACATCCCCGGAAGCCGTCAAACCGCTCATCCATCGGTCCGTCATTTCAGATTGGGCGCCGAAGAGAATTTGGCTCGCTCGCGACGACATCTCGGGTCCCAGCCTGTTGAAGTAGTGCTCCGAGCAGAGAGTGAACCCGAAGTCGACGACGATGGCGCGAATGGCTGGCATTTGACTGCAGATTCCCTACTGCGCGGTCGTGCCGCCGTCGATGACGAGTTCGGCGCCGGTGACGTATGACGACTCGTCCGACGCCAGGTAGACCATCCCGTGGGCGATCTCGTCGGGATCGCCGATGCGGCCCATCGGGATGCGTCCCAGAAGCCAGCTCCGGCGCGGTTCGGTGTTGAAACCCGCCACGGTCATCGGAGTGGTGACGAAGCCCGGATGCACGGAGTTCACCCGGATGTTGTCGGCGGCGTACTGCACGGCCGCGGACTTGGTGAACAGCCGGCTGGCGCCCTTGGCCGCGTGGTATGCGGTTGAGTCCGGACTGCCCACGATGCCGTAGATGGACGAGGTGTTGATGATGGAGCCGCCGCCAGCCCTGCGCATCTCCGGAATCGCGTACTTCGTGCCCAGGAACACACCTTTTGCGTGAACGTCCATCTGCCCGTCCCAGTCGTCGACCGTCGTCTCCTCGACCGTTCCCGGTCCGGCGGATCCGGCGTTGTTGACCAGCACATCGAGTTTCCCGAACGTGGACACGGCGACGTCGATGGCGTTCTGCCAGTCTTTTTCGTTGGTGACGTCCAGCTTGACGAAAACCGCTTCGAATCCGTCTTCGCGGATCTGCACCGCGGACCGCTCGCCGGCCTCGACCGCGATGTCCGCCAGCACGACCTTCGCGCCCTCTTTGACAAACATCCATGCCGCCGAGCCGCCGAAGCCCATGAGCTCGTCCTTGACGCCGTGGGCCGCGCCTGTAATCAGTGCCACCTTGCCTTCGAGTCTCATGTCGTGTGCCTCCGTGGACCGTCTCGACTTCGTGCGGCAGATTATATCAGTTGGCGCCCGATTGGGTTCGTGGTACATTCAACGAGGCGCCGTTCGCTCCGGGCTACGAGCTGGATTGGCGGACACGAACATGAATAGGGCTTTGAGGGTTGAATGAGCACACAAGCCAACGATCCGCTCCCAGGCAATGTCGCTTCTCTGACCGACCTGACGGAGTACCAACAGGGCGCGATCGTCAGCAGAACCATCATCAAACGAGATCACGGGTCCGTCACTCTATTTGCGTTCGGCGACAGGCAGGAACTCAGCGAACACACGACGCGGTTTGACGCCATGGTTCAGGTCATCGACGGCGCCGCGGAGATCACGATAGACGGGGCCGGCCATCGGGTCTCGGCGGGCGAGGCGATCCTGCTGCCGGCGAACGTGCCGCACGCTCTGTCAGCGGTCACGCGGTTCAAGATGATACTGACCATGATCAACTCGGACGACGGATAATCTGACCAAACGTCCGGGAGGCGGCAGCGATTGATCGTTCGCCAGGCGTCGGCCTGATCGATGGACACCGGTTTGTTGTCGGCGATGCTGAACTCGATGCGGAGACCGCGGTCCCCGGCCTATAGGGCGGCTCGGGTGTTGATACTGCTGATTGTGATCGGCTCGGTTGCCGGATTCGTTGTACGACAGATGAGTTTCATCGACCAACAGATGATCTACTTCCCTGAGCGAACCCTCAGTGCCACCCCGGCGGACGTCGGTCTGGACTACGAGGACGTGTTCCTGACAGCGTCCGACGGCGTGAAGGTTCACGGCTGGTTTGTGCCCGGCGAGCTGAGGACAACGCTGCTGTGGTTCCATGGAAACGCGGGCAACATCGGCGACCGCGTCGAAAATCTTTCGCTGCTCAAACAACGCCTCGGAGTCGGGGTCTTCATGCTCGACTACCGTGGCTACGGTCGCAGCGAGGGCAAACCTTCGGAAAAGGGACTGTACCTGGACGCCGACGCCGCGATCGGGTATCTGGCGAATGAGCGAGAGCTCTCCCTGGAAGACGACGTTGTGTTGTTCGGACGCTCCCTGGGCAGCGCCGTGGCCGTGGACATAGCGGCTCGACACCAGGTTCGAGCGGTGATCCTGGAGTCCGGGTTCCCGTCGGTCCGCGCGATGACCGAGCGAGCCTACCCGTTCCTGCCGAGCGCGATGCTGCTCAGCCTGGTGGAGGCCCGCTACGACTCGGCGTCGAAGCTCCCGAGCGTGCATGCGCCGGTGATGGTGCTGCACGGCGACCGAGACCAGACGGTGTCGATCGTCATGGGAGAGGAGCTGTTCGAAGCCGCGAACGAGCCCAAACGCTTCTACACGATCTCGGGCGCCGACCACAACGACACGTACCACGTCGGCGGAGAGCCGTACTTCGAGGCGCTGCGGGAGTTTGTGTTGGGGGCAGGAGAGCCGAGCGTGGAGTAAGAAGTTGGCGTCGCGTAAACCTCTGATTGTGGTGAACTTACAAGAATCCGAGCCCGAGCAACCTGCATTCTAGATCGGCGCCATCTATGAACCTGATGCCTTTCATGCCAAATTTCCATGCAAGAGTCACGTTCTTCTGTCGATCATCTACCAGAGTACATTCCTCTGAGCTCATGCCCAGGCTCGCAGTGGCTGCCTGAAACATTTCAAAACGTGGACTGCTCTTGGACTTTCCGATCCTGCATGGCAACACTACGTTCCGTGGATCGAAAAACGCATTGAGGTTGAGTCTGTCCGATTGGCGCTTGAAACAGAACTCGGTATTGTTCGAGCAGATCGCAAGTTTGACGCTGCGCCGCTGCAACCTTTCGATAATTTGCATCGTCCCGTGAACGGGCCGAATGTATTCGTCCGTCATTTTCATGAAGTATTCAGCAGACACCCCCTCAGGAAGACCGGGTCTTACGCAGTCGATGAACTTTGCCCAGTATTCGCGCTCCTGGCTCGTGGCTCCATCATTGTCAGGCTCTGACCCATAGGCGTACTTGTCCCAAAGAGTCCGGCCGACCTGGTTGAGGTCAACTTTGGTTAGCGTAGGAAACCTTGCTCTGATCCCGTCGAAGAGCGGCTCCCACACGTCACACGCGAGGACTCCGCCGATGTCTAGAACGAGCGCGTGTGCCATTATCGCCTCCAAACGTGTGTCACGTGTGTCAACGGTGAACTAGCACCGCCTATGCGCTGAATCCTCAAGGCGTCAAGCTAAGCTGGTTAAGCCTCGAAGGTTTTTGATCAAGTCGTGTGCGTACTGCAGGCACGCGCGGATGTCGTCTTCGACAATGTGGGGATATTCTTTAAGAATATCTGTGAACGACCATCCGTTGCCCAACGCCTGAATGATGAATTCCACCGTTATCCTGGCGCCTTTGATCACCGGCTTGCCGACCATGATCGCTGGATCGGCTCCGATCCGGTCTCGCCAGTCCACGCCAAAGCTCCTTTCGTGGGATGTTTGTACACCCGCAAGCATACAGAACTGTCACCGACGCCGCTATTGACATCGTTCGCCGCCCCGATTAGGGTGACCGAAACCCCACTTGGGAGGAGGAAGAACCATGGAGTTTGGATTCGGCGTTCCGACGCGCGGGCCTCTGTCCGCGCCGGCGACCATGGCTGCATTGGCCGCGAAGGGCGAGGAGCTGGGGTTCGGGTTCGTGAACGTGAGCGATCACCTCGTGATACCTCGAAACATCGACTCGATATATCCGTACAACGAGTCGGGCGAGTTCGCGGGGGGAGACTCAGGGGAGTGTCTCGATCAGCTCACGACGCTGGCCTTCTTAGCTGGCAACACGAGCAAGGTCAAGCTGCTGTCCTCGGTGATGGTGCTGCCCCACAGGCCTCCGGTGCTGACTGCCAAGATGCTGGCCACGATCGACGTGCTTTCCAGCGGCAGGCTGATCCTCGGATGCGGAGTCGGCTGGATGCGCGAGGAGTTCGAGGCGCTGGGCGCTGAGCCCTTCGACGAACGAGGAGCGGTCGGCAGCGAATACATACGGATATTCAAGGAACTCTGGACCAGCGACGGCCCGTCGTTCGACGGGAAGTACGCGTCGTTCTCCGATGTGTCGTTCGCTCCCAAGCCGGTGCAGAAGCCCCATCCTCCGATCTGGGTCGGCGGCGAGAGCCCGCCGGCGCTCCGTCGAGCAGCGCTTCTGGGCGACGCCTGGTACCCTATCGGCACAAATCCGGCCTTCCCCGTGGGAACGCTGGAGCAGTACTCGCAATACGCGGACCGTGTGCGAGACTACGCCCAACGCGGAGGGCGGGACCCGGCGGAGTTGGACTTCGCGTACAGCGCCAACTGGTTCGACGACACGGCGGCGCAGACGGGTTCGGACGGCAATCGCCGGTCGTTCACGGGAATTCCGGAACAGATCGCGGGGGACATCAAAGCCCACGAAGAGGTGGGCATCAAACACCTGGTGTTCAGCTTTCAGTCAGCCACGACTGAGGAGATGACGGGACGCCTGGAGCGATTTGCGGAACGGGTGATGCCGCTGGCGGGGTGACTGACGGCGCTGGCCGCTGATGCGTAGGGGAGGGTTTAAACCCTCCCGCCGGTTTCGCACACATGATAGGTCCAAACCTGACGATATCGCATCGTATTGCCGGGGCTCGTTACGTGTCTTGTAGCAAGGGTTATTCGGGAGGGTTTGAAACCCTCCCCTACGGATGAGCGATAATCGGCGGAATTTGCGTGTGTCCCACACAGGCGAACCGATCACATCCCGCTCAAACCAAAAGGAAAGAGGAACGATGAAAGCAGTCTACTTTAGCGAACACGGCGGCCCCGAAGTCCTGCAATACGGCGACATGCCCGAGCCGTCTGTCGGGCCGAATCAGGTCAAGATCAGAGTGCATGCCGCGGCTCTGAACCGGCTGGACGTATACTCTCGCGCCGGCGTACGGGGCACCCGCAGGAAGTTCGACGACGGGCCGCACATCCCGGGCGCCGACGCCGCCGGTGAGATCGTCGAGGTCGGCAGCGAAGTGAGTGCGCACAAGGTCGGCGCGCGAGTGGTCATCAACCCTCGGCAGACGTGCCAGCAGTGCGAGGCGTGCATCGGCAGGCACGAGGAGTATTGCAGGCGCTCGGGGATGGTCGGATCGTCGACCACCGGCAGCTATGCCGAGTTCCTCAGCGTCCCCGCCGCGAGCGCGATCACGCTCCCCAGCAGCGTGTCGTACGAGGAAGCGGCGTCGCTCCCGACTGTGTATCTGCCCAGTTGGAGCATCCTGGTGCGTCGCGCCGCTCTCCAGCCCTGGGAGACGGCGTTGATACTGTCCGCGTCCAGCGGGGTCGGCACCGCGGCGATACAGGTGGCGAAGAACGTCATCGGCTCGAAGGTCATCACGACCACCAGCACGGCCGAGAAGGCGCAGAAGGCGACTGAGCTCGGGGCCGACGAGGTCATCAACTACACCGACGAGGACGTCGCCGACCGCATCAAGGAGATCACCGGGGGCCGTGGCGTGGACGTGGTGCTCGACCACGTCGGCGCCGACTTCTGGCCCGCCGCGTCTCGGTCCTTGGCCATGGGTGGGCGCTACGGCATCTGCGGGGTAACGTCCGGATATCGGGCCGAACTCCAGATGGGGGCGATGTTCACCCGGTACCAGACCGTGTTCGGAGTGTTCATGGGCCGCAACTCGGACTTGCAGCAGATCGTCGAGATGACCGGTCGCGGCGTCATCCGCGGAATCATCCACGAGACGTTCCCGCTCGAGGACGCCGCCAAAGCCCACGAGGTGATGGAGGGTCTCAGCTTCTTCGGCAAGCTGGTGCTCACGATGTAGCGGCGCTGAGAGCTTGTGAGTTTATC
>DCWO01000158.1 GCA_002328865.1 Dehalococcoidia bacterium UBA2160
GCCGTTGCTGTCATATGCATTGTCCGTCCCGCGGACATAACGTTGCTCAGGACGAACGGAATTGTAAGAAGCTCGATGAGGAGCGAACAGCATGGCCACAACCCAAACACCTGTCGGGCTCGAGGCTGAACACATCGCGGCGATGCGCGAGGCGTACGACTCCGATTCGCGGAATCGACTCATGCAGAACGCCGTCACCGTCCACGACGTCGACGAGGTCGCGCTGGACCGAAACATCGTTACCGGCGCCACCCACACGTATTCGACCGTCCTCGACGACTGGTCCCCGACCAATCAAGGCGCGTCGGGACGCTGTTGGCTCTTCTCCGGCCTGAACCTCTGCCGGTTCGACACCATGGACACGATGAACGTCGGTCAGTTCGAGTACAGTCAGAGCTACATGATGTTCTGGGACAAGGTGGAGCGCGCGAACTTCGTTCTCGAAGCCGTTATCGAGACCGCCGACCGCCCCGTCGACGACCGGGTCGTCCAGTGGCTGATGGGGGCGCCCATCGAGGACGCGGGCCAGTGGGACATGTTCGTGAACCTCGTCAAGAAACACGGCGTCGTGCCCAAGTCCGCGATGCCTGAGACCCAGAGCTCGGCCGCGACCCGCAAGATGAACGGCATCCTCTACTACCAGGTTCGGCAAGGCGCGGAGAAGATTCGCGGCCTGTACAAACAGGAGGCTGGGCTCGATGCCATGCGCCAGGCCAAACTGGACGCGCTCAAAGTGATCTACAAGATACTGGCCATCCATCTGGGCACGCCGCCGAGGAGCTTCGATTGGCAGTGGAAGGACCGCGACGGCGAGTTCCACCGTGACGGCGAGATGACGCCCCAGGAGTTCGCCGCCAAGTACATCGCCACGAACTTGGACGAGCTCGTGTGCCTGGTCCACGACCCGCGCGAGGCGCATCCCATCGGTCGCACGTACACCATCGCCCACCTGGGCAACGTGGTGGGCGGTTCGGCCGTGAAGTACCTGAACATCCCGATAGATACGATGAAAGAGATCACCATGGGCTTGCTGCAGGACGGCCGCCCGGTGTGGATGGGGTGCGACACGGGCAAGCAGAACCACGGCAAGCTCGGGCTGTGGGACGCTAACCTGTTCGACTACGACGGCGTCTACGGAACCGGTTTCGACATGGACAAGGCCGCGAGACTGGAGTACGGCCAGACGCAGATGACGCACGCGATGCTGTTCACCGGCGTCGACGTCGTGGACGGCAAGCCCCGGCGATGGCGCGTCGAGAACAGCTACGGCGACGCGGTCGGCGACAAAGGCTTCTTCCTGATGAACGACTCCTGGTTCGAGCAGTACATGTTCGAGATCGCCGCTCCGAAAAGCCGCCTATCGCCCGAGCTCCAGGCCGCGCTCGACACGGAGCCCATCGTGCTCCCGCCGTGGGACCCAATGGGCGCGCTGGCGCGGAGCAGGTGACCAGGAGCCCTCAGTTTGCTGCCTGAGTTGAGCCTTGAGGGGAAATCGGCCGTCGTGACCGGGGCTGGGCGCGGCATCGGGCGGGCGATCGCGTTGGTGCTGGCCGAGGCGGGCGCGGACGTTGCCGTCGCTGCGAGGACGGTGTCGGAGATCGAGGCCACCGCCGCGCAGATCGAAGCGCTCGGCAGGCGGTCGATTGCGGTTCCGGCGGACGTGTCCGATTCCGACGATGCACATGCGATGATCGACGCTGCTTTAGGAGCGTTCGGCAAGATAGACATCCTGGTGAACAACGCGGGCAAGCTGAGCCGAGGACCGGTCGTGCCGCTCCCCGACGCCGACGAACTCCACCCTGGCCTGCGTGGCGATCCGACGGTCGCGGCCACGGACGAGGAATGGCAGACGACGCTCGACACCAACTTGAGCGGCGTCTACTACTGCTCTCGAGCCGTGGGAGCGCATATGATCGAACGACGGTACGGCAAGATCGTCAACATCACTTCCAACAACGGCGTGCAAGCCTTCCCGCTCGTGGCCGCGTACAATGCGAGCAAGGCGGGCGTCAACATGCTGACCAGGGTGCTGGCGCTGGAGTGGGCGCCGTACAACATCTGCGTCAACGCCATCGGCCCAGGCGACTACCACACTGCGATGACCGACGCGACCTGGTCGACGTCCGAAGGCAGGCGCAATCATCTCGACGCGATCCCGATGCATCGTGAGGGCGACCTCCGCGAGCTCGGAATCCTCGCCGCATACCTGGCCAGTCCGGCCTCAGACTACATAACCGGGCAGATCATCTACCTCGACGGCGGCCTCACGGCCAAATAACTCGACTGACAGGACAGGTGACGTATGAACGATTACGAACCGCTGGACCTCGCCCAATGGCACAACGCCGGTCTCGAAGTTCTCGGCGAGGGAGCGGCGGCGGACACAGGCGCGCTGCAATTGCGAGGGCTTCCGTTCCAAGTAGGAGCAGAGGGATCGAGCGAGTGCTTCATCTCGTTGGATGGCTCGACGGGACCCGTTCGCATCACGGTTGACCAACCTGCCAACCGAGTGATCTTCGCACACCGGCTTCTGAAGACGGCTATCCCAGAGGGCGGGTCCATTGGCGACCCTGTCGCCGATTACGTCTTCCGATTATCGGGCGGGCGCGAGGTTCGAGTCCCGATGCGCGAGAGGTTCGAAATCTCCGCGCTGCCTGCCGGCGGCAGCGGGTTCGGAACCGCGGGGCTCCCGTTTGTAGCGGTATCCGACATGAACAGCGACCTGTACCCACGCGACAATGGACCTTGGGGGCAGGCCGGCAACCGGCAAGTAGAGTCACTCCAAGGCATTGTACGGTCTTATTGTCTGTGGTCATGGGAGAATCCCGAACCCGAGACACGAATTGAGTCCATCGAGATCGTACCGGCAGGCCCCGGCTTCATCATCGCTGGAATTACCCTCGGCCGTGTCGACGAGCACCCGTTCGCCAGACAAGGCCGGCGCGAGGCGCGCATAACTCTGACCGACCCCGACGACGCGGCGAACCCGTTCGATCTGGATTTGCAGGTGGACCGAGGCGATGCGACGTACGTCTTCCCGCTGCCCGCCGCCGACGAAGCAGGCTTCATCGACGATTATCACAAAGGTTTCGGTGAGCAAACGAACGCTGCTTCCAGCCCCTCATATGCCGAGATATCGGCGACTCCGTCGGCAACGGTCTCGGTGGCGCAAGGCGGAGAGGAGGTCGGCGCGGTCAACTGGGGCGAGCTCGAGCGCGAAGGCAAGGCTGAGACGCCGAGAATGAGCGTCGAGCTTTTGGATCGCGGTCGCAATTGGGTCAACGTAACCGTCCTCGACGACGAGACGGGCAAGCCTGTGCCATCCCGGGTCCACTTCCGATCGCCGGAGGGCATCCCCTATCAGCCTCATGGCCACCACAACCAGGTCAACTCGAATCTGGGCACGTGGCATGTTGACGTTGGCGGCGATGTCCGGCTCGGTCAGATCACCTACGCGTACATCGACGGCACGTGTCAGGGCTGGCTGCCCAGAGGCGACGTGATCGTGGACGTGGCCCGAGGTTTCGAGTACGAGCCGCTACGAACCAAAGTTAGAATCGAACCCGGACAGCAAGAGTTGACGCTTCGCCTAAAACGTTGGATCGACATGAACGAACGGCGATGGTTCAGCGGCGACTCCCACGTCCACTTCCTGTCGACTCAGGGGGCGCACATTGAGTCGCGGGGCGAAGACCTCAACGTCGTAAATCTACTCCAATCGCAGTGGGGCAGTCTGTTTACCAACACCGAAGAGTTCACCGGCGCCGCCAGCGTGCAGCAGCAAGGCAACAACATCGTCTACGTGTCGCAGGAAAACCGTCAGCATTTCATGGGGCACATGATCCTCTGGGGCCTCAAGAGCCCGGTGATGCCCTGGTGCAGCGACGGTCCGAGCGAGGGCGAGATCGGCGGACACATGGAGACGACGCTTGCCCACTGGGCGGACGCAGCACACGCACAGGGCGGGTACGTCATAAGTCCGCACTTCCCGAATCCGAACGGAGAACCGGCGGCGCTGATCGCCACGGGGCGGCTCGACGGCGTCGAGATGCTGCGACAACAGGAGACCAACCACCTGGAATACTATCGTTACCTCAACGGCGGTTACCGACTGCCGCTCGTAGGCGGCACCGACAAGATGTCGGCCGAGGTTCCGGTCGGCCTGTATCGCACCTACGCCCATATACCCGAGGACGAGGAGTTCAACTACGACAACTGGTGCAAAGCCGTCAGGGCCGGGCGCACGTTCCTCAGCGGCGGCCCGATCATCCACCTCTCCGTGGAAGGTCAGGGAATCGGCGACACGGTCGGCATGTCGGGACCGGGCACAGTCGAAGTCGAAGCCTGGGCCGAAAGCATCTTCCCGATCTACTCGCTGGAGATTGTGCAGGGCGGAAGGGTCGTCGCATCGACCCAGAATCCGGCGGGCTCGCGGCGTCTCGAGATCAAGACAACCCTGCCCGTCGATGGCAACACCTGGATGTCGGCCCGGTGCGGCGCCCTGAACTACTTCGACATCATCCCGCACCACGATGTCTGGAACCGGGGCGTATTTGCGCACACCTCGCCCGTCTACGTCGCGTGCGGGGGCGACTGGGAGATGTACGACCGTGACGTCGCAGAATACATGCGCACCATGGTCGAGGGCGACCTGTCGTACATTCGAGAGTCCGCCGGCGTCCGGCCGCCGGGCTCGGTGACACACCACCACGGAGAGGCGGACCACCAGGCATATCTTGAGCGCCCTTTCCACGAGGCGCTCGCGGCAATCGAAGCAAGGATGGAGAAGCACTGAGCGGCGTGAGTGATCCGGGTCGGGAGGGTCCACAAATGTCATGTCGCATCTCGGCGACTGGCCAAAATCGGTCGTCAGCGCAGTTCTTCGGGGTGACTGGCGGTGACTGACGCGGTGGTTGTCTTCGGCGTGGTGGCGGCAGTCCTGACCGTTTCGGCCCTGATCTCCGGGGTGATCGACCGGTCGCCGCTGTCGTTCCCGCTGATGTTTTTGGGGCTTGGCCTGGCTCTCGGAGCGATTGGCCTGGACGGCGTGCAACTGGGGCCGCACGACCAGATCCTGGAAGTGGTCGCCACGCTCACTCTTGCGTTAGTGCTCTTCCTGGATGCAGCAAAGCTCCAGGTTTCGGAGATGGGTCGGCGCTGGCTGGTCCCGTTCTTGGTGTTGGCGCCAGGCACCGGTTTGGCAATCGGTGTGGGCGCTGTGCCCCTGGCGCTGTTGGTGGGCTTCGACTGGACGTTGGCGTTCATCGGCGGCGCGATCCTGGCTTCCACCGACCCGGTCGTCCTCAGGGAGATCGTGCGCGACTCACGGATTCCCCGAGCGGTGCGACAAACGCTGAGGATCGAGGCGGGCATGAACGACTTGGTGGTGTTGCCGGTCGTCCTAGTGCTAATTGCCGTTGCAAGATCAGAGGTGGGTGGGTCCGGAGAAAGGGTCACGTTTTTGGCCAAGCTGCTCATCGTTGGACCGGTCGTCGGCTTCGCGATTGGCGGATTCGGCGCGTGGCTAATGAGCCAAGTCGATGCCCGGCTCGGTGTGCGCCAGGAGCACCAGGCGTTGTACGGCATCGGTCTTGTGCTCGCGGCATACGCTTCCGCCACGGCAGTCGGCGGCGACGGATTTCTGGGAGCCTTCGCAGGCGGTTTCGCGGTCGTGGCGCTGAACCAACAACTTTGCGACTGCTTCTTGGATTTCGGCGAGACGATTGCTGAGATGGCAATGCTGTTGTCGTTCGTCCTCTTCGGAGTGGTGCTTTCCGGGTTGTTGGGCGACGTGTCTTGGGCAACGGCCGTTCCGCTGGCGGCCATCGTGATTTTCGTGATCCGCCCGTCGGTCCTGTCGCTATTGCTCGTGAGAGTCAAGGCGAGTTGGAGAGCGAAGGCGATCATATGCTGGTTCGGACCCAGGGGGCTGAATTCGCTGCTGCTGGCCCTCCTCGTGGTGGTCGCCGGAGTCGATGGTTCGGAGCTGATGTTGGCGACGATTGGCGTCGTCGTTATCGCATCGCTGATCGTTCACAGTTCCACGGTCTCTCCGGTCTCCGCGTGGTACCAGCGCAAAGCCTTGTCTGAAACGTTGGAAGAGGAGCGAGAGGGCACGGTCGCCGACTTGTTTGGAGGGAGGGAGGGCGCGACGGGTCTTATCGGCGTCGATGATCTCAACGACAGAATGGGATCGCCCAATCCGCCCATTGTGCTGGACGTTCGCTCGCGAGCCCATTACGAAGCTGATGACCAACAGATACCCGGCAGTGTTCGGGTGTTGCCAGACCAGGTGACCGATTGGGCAGCGACTCAAGCTCCCGATCGCTCGGTTGTCGCGTACTGTGATTGAACGGACGAGGCGACTAGCGCCCGTGTGGCGCAGCGGTTGACGGCGCTGGGTTTCGAGGCATCGGCGCTTGTCGGTGGTTTCGACGAGTGGCGCGGGCTATATCCTGTGGAGCCCGTGAAGTCGCCTACGTGATGCCGGCACGCGACATCGGACCCAAGTGCCGCGATGATTGAAACAGCGTTCAGCCGCCTGGTTGCACGGCTTGCAACCGGCCGATCGGGCTTGCGTGGCCCTACACAAGCCGAATTTCCCGTGCGACCAGCGGGCGGGTGATTCGGTTGACAGCCGAATTCCGGTCGTATTGAATATCGGCGCCGAAACCAGATTGAAATCGAAAAATCCGGAAAGGCAGGAACAACGATGACAATTGGCGTATCCACTCCGCTGCCCGCGTACAATGTCAGCGCGGCCTTCATGGCGAGCAAGGCGGAGGAGCTGAGGTTCGAGTCGATCTGGTACGCCGAACATCCGGTGATCCCCATCAACATGACGACGCGGTTTCCCGGATCGCCAGACGGAGTTATGCCGGACAACTACAACCACTTCGCCGACCCGTTCATTGCGCTGGCCCAGGCGTCGGGCGTGACGAGCAAGATCAAGCTGGGCACGGGCATCACGCTGATCCCCGAGCGCAACCCACTCGTGCTGGCTAAAGCGATCGCGACCCTCGACCTGTTCAGCGGCGGCAGGTTCATCCTCGGCGTCGGCGCGGGATGGTTGCGCGAAGAGACCGAGATGCTTGGAGGAGACTTCGATCATCGCTGGACACAGACCCGCGAGTCGATCCTGGCGATGAAGGAGATGTGGACGAAGGACGAGGCCGAATTCCACGGCCGGTACTACGACTTCCCGCCCGTCCGGGTCTACCCGAAGCCCGCGCAGAAGCCGCACCCGCCCGTGATTCTGGGCGGAATGGCGAGAAACGTGTTCAAGCGCGTCATCGCGTGGGGCGACGGTTGGTTGCCGAACCTGGTCACCCCGGCGCAGGTCGAAGCTGGCCGCACGACCCTCGATCAGCTAGCCCGCGAGGCGGGTCGCGATCCGGCGTCGATCTCGATATCGGTGCACGGCCAGCCTCCGGATCGGGCACTGGCGCGGTCGTTCCTCGATGCCGGCGCCGACCGGGTGATCGTCAAGCCCGAGCTCGCCGAAGACGAAGCCTCGATGGCCCGAGAGCTGGAACGCATGGCGGACGCCGTGCTGCGATAGGTCGAGGCGCTGCGGGCGAACAAGTTAAATGAACAGCGAGGTCGTCTCAATCAAGTTGAGACGACCTCGCCGAAAGCTGTCGCGGCTGCTGTCGTGCCAGCGAAACTACCCGACTATCTCGCTGATCTGGATCACCGGCTCTATGGTGGTGTAATTGGGTATGTCGCCCATGATCTCTTCGGCGTGAGCGCCGAATGCGGATTGAAAATCCTCTATCGAATCGAACAACAGATGCGCGGCGGCGACAAACGGAGCAGGCTCACCCGGGACCGCGCTCCCAAGGCCGCTGTCGACCTCGGCGCCTTTCAGGGCTGATCCGACCCGGTCGCTGACTAGTTGCATGTGTTGGTTCGCGTAGTAATCCAAGTTGAAGCTTGCATCGGGGCTGTTGGGGTAAAACACTGAGACGCGAATCATTGGTTCCTCCTCCAGACCTCTTCACTGAGACATGCCGCTGTACGGCCTGCCTTGCCAATCAATCCATCCATCCTAAGTAAGTCCGCAGCCGAACACAAGCATTCGACGATATCCTGAGCGAAGGACATCGCGAGTGCGCGCTGAAGACCGCCGCTCCGTCAGTCGCTGTTCGCCTCGGCGGTTGAGAACAGCCCGTCGACGAAGTTCTCGGCGTCGAAGACGACGATGTCGTCCGGTTGCTCGCCGGTGCCGATGAACAGGACCGGCAGTTGGAGCTCGTCCGCGATGGCGAGGACGACGCCGCCTTTGGCAGTGCCGTCGAGCTTCGACAGGAACACCCCGTCGCAGTCGATGGCCTCGGTGAAAGCGCGAGCCTGGATCAGTCCATTCTGGCCCGTGGTTGCGTCCATCGTCAGGACCACTTTTAGAGACCTGGCCACTCCCTGTCGAGCGATGACATTGCGAATCTTCTTGAGCTCGTCCATCAGGTTCGTGCGCGTGTGCAGCCTACCGGCGGTGTCGATGATGACCACGTCCATGTTTCGAGACATGGCGGCTTGCACGCTGTCGAACGCCACCGCTCCGGGATCGGAACCTTGCCTGTGCGCCACGACATCGATGCTCAACCGATCGCCCCACGTCTGAAGCTGCTCGACGGCTGCCGCTCGGAAGGTGTCGCCGGCGCCCAACAGAACGCTGCGGCCCTCTTTGGAGTAGAGATTGGCCAGCTTCGCGATGCTCGTCGTCTTCCCTGCCCCGTTGACGCCCGCCATGAGCAGCACAAGCGGCAGGTCCTCGACCTCCATGGCGTTGGCCCCGTTCGCGGGGCTCAGCAGGTTCGCCATCTCCGCCTTGAGCTCCCGAAGGGCGTCTTCAGGTTGGGTGATGGCCTGGTCACGAATGCGGTCTCGAAGCCGGTCCAGCAACCTCATCGAGGTGTTGACGCCGACGTCGGCCGAGATCAGCAACTCCTCGAGCTCGTCCCACATGTCGTCGTCGATCTGACTGCGTTGGAACACGCGAGTCACACGTCGGAACCAGGTCCGTCGAGTGCGTTCGACGGCTTGCTCTGTCCGATCTTTGTCCTCGCGCTTGCCTCTTCTGAAGAATTTGAGCAAAGTGCTGCCTGCCTGTCGTTTGGTTACTCTTGGGGTGTTGGGTAGTGTTGGTAGAGAATCTCCCCAATCAAGAATAACAGCGTAGGCGAACGGTTTGGTAGCGGTGCTCGTGAACCATGACTCAGCGGCGCCCCACTGGACAATGTTCTTTGCGACGACCAATTCTCAATCGACCTACAAGACGGGGCCTGGTGTGTTAATCTCCCGAGCGCTGCCCGTCCCGACGTCTTCCTGTGGCTCGATGCTTGTCATCCGCCCGGCGGAGTATAGTTGACAGCTATTCCGCTAGCCGCGTCCACCTCCTCGGGCGTGATCAGGACCGTCGTCTCAATCGCGACCGCGCCGGAGCCGCCAACGGTCAAGGCGATGGCGGTCATTGTCGCGGCATCGGGGACGTCCACGATCGCGAAAACGTCGGACTCTCCGAATGCGAAGTAGAACGCCTCCATGCTGCCGCCCAACTGAGCGACCAAATCCCCGACGATCTGCCGTCTAGTGCTCCCCCCGCCCGCGAGCAAACCTTTCGCCCCATCGGCTGTGTACGTTCCCTGGATCAAGTACTTCGTCATAATCTTCCTCCTCCTCGATTCTTTAATCGCCAACGATTGAACTGGTAGGATGCCGTTCCGGGGGCGCGCACTGAGGATTCAAGGTTATCCCCCGCGATCAAGTCCGTCAATGAATTGCCGAGAAGCTGTGGATGTGCAACGATTATG
>DCWO01000132.1 GCA_002328865.1 Dehalococcoidia bacterium UBA2160
TGTACAATCATCAACTCAGAGAGCTCGCGATATCAGCTCAAAGTCTCCATTAACTTTCCGTCCCATTTAGGCCGACAGCCAACACTCGGCATGTTGAGCTTCGCTTCGCTGGGTGTCCTTCTCGGGTCGTTGCTGTCGACGGCCCGAGCCGCTCAGGGAGCGGGCCTCTTGCTCTTCTTCGTCATGTGGATCATCTCCGGCGCCGGGCCTCCGGAGGCGGTTCTCGGCGACACGATGACGCTTATCGCTGACGCATTGCCCCTCAAGCACGTCACGACGTTGTTGCAGGATCCTTGGATCGGCCTCGGTTGGAACGCTGCCGAAATGGTCATCGTGACCGGCGTCTTTGTGGCATCAGCTCTCCTATCGCTTCGTTTCTTCCGGTGGGAGTGAGGATTCCGACGTAGATGGATCGACTCCGTACACGGCGCCCGGTTAACTCCGACTGCCGTCGTACAGCCCCGAGCCCGATCCATCGGAGCATCAAGCATCGGGGGAATTCTTTCCTCATCCGGTGTGGTACGATTGGGCCGCAAAACCCCATGATGGAGGCGTCATCATGCCATTTGGCGGCAATGACTGGCTCGCACTGACCACCGAACCGACTCTCGAACCCGAGATCCCGATCTGCGACCCCCACCATCACTTCTGGGATCAGCGCACCGGCCGCATTCCGCACCAGCGCTATCTTCTCGACGAGCTGGCAGCCGACGTGAACAGCGGACACAACGTGCGATCCACGGTGTTCGTCGAGGCGAGATCGATGTACCGCGCGAGCGGACCTGAGGAGATGCGGCCCGTCGGCGAGGTCGAGTTCGTGCAGGGCTTGGCGGCAGCTAGCGCAAGCGGGCTGTACGGTCCGTGCCGGGCCGCGGCGTCCATTGTCGGCCATGCCAACCTGAATCTAGGCGACCGGGTCGAGCCCGTGCTGGAAGCGTTGCGGGCGGCAAGCCCGAGCAGGTTCCGCGGCATCCGGCATTCGGTGACCTGGGACCCGCATCCGGAGATTGAGGTCACCTCTGCTCACAGACAGGAAGGTCAACTCGCCAGTGACAACTTCCGCACCGGGGCGCGAGTATTGGCGCGGATGGGCTTGTCACTCGAGGGCTGGATGTACTTTCCGCAACTGCCCGAGCTGGCGGACTTCGCCAAAGCCGTCCCCGACCTGACAATCATCCTCAACCACATCGGTGGACTGCTCCGGGTCGGCCCTTACGCGAACCGGGACGATGTGATGACGGCCTGGCGAAACGGCATCGCGGCCGTCGCGGAATCGCCCAACGTCGTCGTCAAGTTGGGCGGCATCGGGATGCCCCGCACGGGATTCGACTGGCACGCTCGGGACGTCCCGGCAAGCTCCGAAGAGCTCGCCGAATCCATGGCCCCGCTGATGAACTATTGCATCGAGCAGTTCGGGCCGGACCGGTGCATGTTCGAGAGCAATTTCCCCGTCGACAAGGTGTCGTACTCCTACAACGTGATGTACAACGCCTTCAAACGACTGTCCGGGGGCTACTCCGCGTCGGAGCGCGCCGCCATGTTCCATGACACCGCCGTTCGCGTTTATCGGGTGGAGGCGTGACGCCCGAACGCGAACGAAGACAAGCTGTAAGCACGCCCGCTGTAAAACGCGCGGCGAAACCGAGGAGGATACATGACATCTGAATATGTGAGCAACGAAGAGATCGTCCAGGCAGCTCGACGGAACCTGCCTCAGGGAGCCTGGGATTTCGTGTCCGGCGCCTCTGAGTCGGAAACGACCCAGCGCCGGAACCGATTGGCGTTCGACCGAATCGCGTTTCGCCCCAGGGTGCTCAGGGACGTGTCTCACGTCGACACGTCGACGGAGTTCCTCGGCGAAAGCCTGCGAATCCCGGTCATGCTGGCGCCCGTGGGCGGACTGCAGAACTTCACGCCGGAAGGCGCTGCGGCATCGACCAAAGCCGCGGCGGAGTTCGGCATCATGCACGTCCTGAGTTCGGTCACGGAGCCGACTCTTGAAGACACCGCCTCGGCCGTCGATTATCCGAAGATGTTCCAGCTCTATCTACACGGCGATTGGGAGTGGACTGTAGGCCAGATCGCCAGGATAAAAGAAGCCGGATTCAAAGCCCTGTGCATCACGGTCGACACCGCCAGCTACAGCCGGAGAGAGAGGCCGTTGCTGGGCCGGACGACTCCTGTTACGGTCCGCGACCCGTCCGCAAGGTCCCATCAAGCTTCCGTGACCTGGGAGACAATCGACCGAATCAAAGATGAGGCTGGCTTACCGCTCATGCTCAAGGGCATCGCGACGGCCGAGGATGCCGCCATCGCCACAGAGCACGGCATCGACGTCGTGTGGGTGTCGAATCACGGTGGACGCCAGTTGGACCACGGTTTGGGCACGATGGACATGCTCGGGGAGATCGTCGATGCGGTCGACGGCAAAGCCGAAATCGTTTTGGACGGCGGGGTGCAGCGAGGCGGCGACATCGCGAAGGCTGTCGCACTCGGGGTCAAAGCCGTGGCAATCGGAAAGATGCAGGTTTGGGGCCTGGGAGCAAACGGCCAGGCGGGACTGGTACGCCTGCTGGAGATTCTCGAAGAAGAGCTCACCGTCGCGATGGGTTTGCTGGGGACGCCGTCCATTGGCGACATCACCTCGGACTACGTATGCGAGGCGGAGCCGGTTACGTCGCCGCACGAGATGAGCTCGTGGGTGAACATGCCCGTCAGCAGGATCATGTAGGCGGCGTCGCAGCCGTAGCGCGGACCTTAAATCAACGAGGCCTAGTTCGGAGCGCTGGTGAGCAGGAATCCCCCGTCCACGGGGAGGACGACTCCGGTCACGAACCTGGCCTCGTCGCTCGCCAGGAACACCGCGGCCCACGCGATGTCCCACCCTTCGCCCTCCGTCGGGAGCGGCGTCGACGTTTGTCGCATCTCTCGCATGGCGCCTGCCCCGGAGGCGACCCTTGGGGTCCACATCAGCCCGGGCATGATGCAGTTTACGCGTATGTTGTCGGGGGCGTGGTCGAGCGCCATCGCCTGGGTCAGACCAACGACCGCCGCCTTGTTCACTGTATACGGCGCCGAGGATGCTCCAGCCTTGGGCCTGAGTGCGGTGACCGACGACACGTTGGTGATCGACCCGCCGCCCGCAGACTTCATGTGAGGCACCGAGTACCGGCTCATGTGGATCATGCTCATCACGTTGATCGACGTGCTTCGCTGCCAGTCTTCCTCGGTGGCTTCCACGACGCTTCCTCGGACGCTGCCGCCACCAACGTTGTTGTGCAGCAGATGCAACGCTCCGTACGTTTCCACGGCAGTCTTCACGGCTCGCTCGCAGTCGTCGGCGTTCGTGACGTCGGCGACCACAGACGTAGCCTGACCGCCGTCGGCCCCGATTGCGGCTTTGGTCGCGTCCATCCACTCGGAGACCGCGTCGACAAGCACCAGGCGAGCCCCTTCGCGCGCCATGAGGATTGCCGTTGCGGCGCCGTTGCCGACGCCCTGGCCGCCGTGGGTGCCCGCGCCGCTCACGATCGCCACCCTGCCGTCGAGTCTGAGGTTGTCTCGTCTGTCCATGGTCGCCCTCGGTTTCCAGTGATGCGGATTCGCTAGCTGGCGTCTTGATCGTGCTCGAGTATCTGAAGGTACATGAATGCACCGGTGAGGATGGTCGCTTCGTCGCAATGGCCGCCGATGAGCTCGCCCGAAGGCTTGGCGACCGCAATATGGATGTGAGTACGAATCTCGCCCTCGGGCAATGGTTGAACGTAGCCTTCCGCGCTCACGATCTCCATGATCTCGTCGACGTCGTGCCATTGAAACTCGGTTCGAGCGTCTTCGCGCTCGCAGATGTTGCGAAGACGCAGGTTCGAAACGCTGCCGATGCATGATGTGATGATCGCCGACCGAATTCCTTCGGAACGCGCAAAGGCATCGAGGTCAGCGACAAGCGACTCGCCCGGCGCGAACCGGCGATAGATCACCTTTTTTGGCGTGGCTTCCCAGGTTTCGTTCATCCGACCCCTCCGAACGCTGGATTGCGTCTGTTCCGGAAGCTGCTCAGGCCGATCGTCTCGCCCGGGAATTGCTCGACGTTCGACAATGGCAATGGTAGGTCCACTGCCGAACTCCGTCAACCGCCAGCCTGATCTGCGAGACCCTTCGCGGTCATCGCGACAAATGCACGACCGCGTCTTGAGTCATTCTGCGTTTGCCTGCGAATCGAGACCACGCAGCGCGAGCCACTCGTCTTTGAGGATGGCGTATTGGAACTCGTCGCCCCACCTGCCTTTGAACCAGATGTTCTCGATGAAATGGCCCTCCCTGCGCATGCCCAGCCGTTCCAGCAACGCAACCGAGGCATCGTTCTCGCAATCGGTGACCGCGACGACGCGGTGGAGATTCAGCTCCGTGAACACGTAGTCGAGGACGCTCGACACGGCTTCGGCGGCGAAACCGGCGCCTTGATGCTCAGGAGCAAGCGTGACGCCTATCTCAGCCTGGCGCCAATCTTCGTCCTTAATCTTCAGGTAGCAGTCTCCGATCAGTTCGCCGGTTGAGTTCATCTCGACGGCAAACTGGAAACCTTGGCCGGCGACACCGGGCTGTCGACTCATCTGCTCTTGGATGAAGTCCGAAGCTTCTTGCCTGTCGATCGAGTCCCAGATTTGGTATCTGGACACCTCGGGGTCGTTGCGATGTGCGAGGAAGGGCTCCAGGTCTGAATCTCTGAAATGTCGCAACACCAGTCGCTTGGACTTCAGGATGTCGAATTCGGACCGGTCCATTCGTCGATGCTCCCTCAATATGTTGCTGGCAACGCGATTGGGCCGGATCGATGTGTTCGTCCCGGCGCCTCCGCTCTCTCTTGTTCGCCTAATTCTACCTGTCCACGCCTGGAGAATGCGCCACGATCCACTTCGACTTGAAAATGGAACTAAACGCAGCCCTCGAGCGTCTAAATATACAAGAGCAACTTAACAGAGCCGCGGGATCCACCAGTCATAGCAAACACTTCGTACGGCGAAAGGCGGACTCATCGCTCGGTCTGATAGACGATCCGGAATCAACCGCGCCGACGATGTCGGATTTACTGATTCACAAATACGATGGAAGACAGAGAGAATCGCAAGATTCGATTTTGAGAGGAGCCAAGTTCATGCTAGCAATCACGCACCCGCATCTGATGATCAACGGCGGCATCTGGGACGGTTTGACGATTCAGTTGACCCTCCGCCCCTTGGTCATCGGACGGCACTCAACAAGCGACGTCATCGTCGATGAACCCACCGTGTCTCGACAGCACGCCATCATCGTGGAAACCCCGCGCGGCTTCGCAATCCGTGACCTGGATTTCGCCAACGGAACCTACGTGAACGACCGCAACCTCGGCTCCAGGGAGCATCTCCTGAAGAGCGGACACAGGATTCGACTGGCCGCCAGCCGGATCACGCTGGCCGTCAGAAACGGCGCCGCTGAGCACATCGTCGTGGACGCGCCCTCGGTGGACGAGCATCGTGTAGCGACCGCGACTCCAGCGTAGCCGTTGACATCCGGCGAGACGAGCGAAACCCGTCTTGCGCGTCTCGAGGCAACGGAACTGCAGCCCGCCCGTATTCAGCCGAAAACAAAACGCCCCGGCGCGGCCGGGGCGTTCACTGTGAGTTGAACTAGATGATTAAGCTCCGGCAATCCTTTGCAGATTCTCGAGAGTCTTGTCCATGCCGCTTCGAACTACGCCTGCTCGGATCTGTTCATAATTGTCTCGCAGGCCGATCAACATCTCGTGTTGGATATCTCCCCAGTCGATTTCGACCTCGTGCACGACCTTGGTTCCGCCGTCCTGGGAGGACAAATTGAACCACCACTGCATGCGCCGGACCTGCTCCGGAAGAGCAGGGTTCACGATCCATGAGAATGACTTCGGAGGGTCGTATGTGACGACGATCGAGTCAGCCGTGAGGTCCATGGTGCTTCCGTCGCCCATCACGACAGTTTCGTCGGCGTGAATTTGGGTTCCCGCCTTAACGGCGCCTGCAGGGGCCTGGGTGACTGATTTGATTTCGTCGCTGCCGGCCAGCTCCGGGTGACGCGTCAGATCGCTCACTATGTCGAAGATCGCCTGCGGGCTCGCATTAATGTCCGTTTCAGTGCTATATGAAAAATCTACCATTGACTACCCTTCTCGTGACTCCATATGTCGTTGACAGCCTTGTATGCGTTTATTGCCCGTATATCGATTTAATGTTAATTGTGATACTGCCACTTCGGGGAGTTGTCAATTAAATGGTCGTGACCTCCAGGTTCGTCACTAACATTGCGGCCACAGACTCAGGGGTTGGGAAAGCCTTTCCAAATACACTTTGCTCATGTCTCGGAGCGCCGAGGCTGGAGCTGATTGCTCCATTGTCGACGGGCTTGGCGTGACACAAACAGCGAATCGAACCAACGGGATTACCGTAATCCGAGCCCTCGGGATAAGATAGGCGTATCGCCCGGCGAACGTTCCTCGTAGGGTTGGGGCAATACAGGTTGTACCAATAGGACAGCAAGAAAGAAGCGCGTGCAGGAAAATGATAAAGAAGATCGTTGGTTTCACTTCGTTGGGTTGCATGGGTTGTTTTGGAGTTCTGGGCCTGTTCGTTGGGTTGCTTCTCCTGGCGCTGCTCATTATCAAACTGGTCTGGGCATGGACCGTGCCCGACCTGTTCCCCGGGGCAGTCGAACAAGGCCTGATTGCTGAATCCCTCACCTGGTGGACCGCTTTCAAGCTGGCGATACTGGTGGCGCTGTTGGGGTCGCTCGCGGGCATCAGACGCAGTTCATAGCGTAAAGGTCGGTCATGCCAGCCTCGGGTGCGTCGACTTGACCGCCGCCGACCACGACCAAGGATTGACCGGAGGGCGGCGGAAGAGCGAACCGCACCTGGGTCGAGGTTGTCTCATCCGATGCTGTCTAGTTAATGTGATACCCTGCCGCACAGGCGCGACACGTAAAACAGCGAGGACAACATGGCCACATCTACCGTCTACCAGAGTCCGCGACGCACGGAAGCTCCCGGGGAGCGGATCGTCACCAGCACGTGCGCCTCCGGGTGTGGCGGGCGATGCGTGGTCAACGCACACGTTCGTGACGGCAAGATCGTCAAGATCAGCACGCAGCCCGGTCGATGGGAACCTGAGATGCAGCCGTTGTACGCCTGCGCACGCGGGTTCGCGGCCGAGGAGCGGGTAAACCACCCCGACCGGCTCAAGTATCCGATGCGCCGCACCGGCCCGCGAGGATCGGGCGAGTTCGAGCGTGTTTCGTGGGACGAAGCGCTCGACGAAGTGGCCAGCCAGATGTTGCGCATCCGCGAGGAACACGGCTCTGCGGCGATCCTCAACGCATCCAGCGGGGGCGCCGCGCCGCTGCTGAACAACCGCAACACGGTTGCACGTCTGCTCAACATGTTCGGCGGCTGCACCGAGCCATGGGGCAACATCTCCCGCGAAGCCGAGGTGTTCGCGTTCCGCCACACGTATGGCGAGTACGCAGGAACCTCCGGGTCCGCCGGGCGAGACCCTATAGACTACGCCAACTCCAAGCTCATGTTGCTCTGGGGCTGGACGCCAGGCGACGGCAGCTTCGGCACAGGCACCCTCGAATACCTGAAGCACGCTCGTAAGCAAGGGGTCCGCATGGTGTGCATCGACCCGCGCGGGTCGCACACCAGCGCCACGGTGGCTAACGAACATATCTACATCAAACCGTCGACTGACGCCGCGATGCTCGTCGCGATGGCATACGTCATCGTCAC
>DCWO01000159.1 GCA_002328865.1 Dehalococcoidia bacterium UBA2160
AGGCTGGCTCTACGTCGCGGTCGTGCGTGGTTCGAGCCGAGCCCAAGTGGCGGGGGCCGCAACTCCGCTAAGGAATACTCCGGTGGAACGTTGTCACCACTGAGGCCAGCGAACGGGTCGGCTTCGCAGGCGGTGACTCTGTGCCCTCTCATCGGCCCGACTTCCGTCTAATCCTTTAACTGCTCAAGGGTCTGCCTCACATCCCCAATCTCATCCTCCAACTTCTCGACAGTTGCCAAGATGCTCGTAAGCGTGTCCAAAACTACCCAGGCCACCGAAGCCCCCATCAGACCGAAGATCCCAAGGGGGCTGAGATCCATGAGCCAACCCATGCCGCCGAAGAAAAGGACCACGGCACCAAGCTCCCACTGCGATTCGAAGAAACGCTTTCTCATGCTGGCCCCCAACGCCTCACCCGTTCGGGGCAGACCCGCAGGACGAATCGGCCTCGACTCTTCGCCACAAGCAGGGCGGCCTCATCTGCCAGCCGATCTTGTTCGGGCGGGTGCCATCTACGACGAGTGGATGTCATTCGTTCTCCTTTGATGAGCCATGTTGCGGGCACTTCATTAGAAACACCTGAGGCTGATCTCATAACCGCCGGTCAAGGATTCAATTCCACCAAACGCGTTTGCCTTTGCCTCACCCGAGCATCTGAATGGCGATTGAGCTCTCGCCACTGGTTCGACATTGAGAACAGAAAGAGTGAGCACAACTAGGCAGACTGCAATGATGGTGAGTAGGACTTTCGTATACGAATCCGGCTTCATCTTGGCCTTCCGTTTCTGGGACACTGTCCCGGCTCCTTCGCAGATTCTAGAGAACGCCTCCGCACATTCGTTGCGACCGAAACCTCCCGAGTCCGTTGTTCAGTCTCCCTCTTCCGGTGGTCGGTTCAGGGTCGGAGCGCGGAGGGCGCGCGGGGGACTTCGCCGAACAGGCGTGCAGTCCTCCGGCTCCAAGGCTGCTGTTCGGGTGGGCACAATCGGTTACTTCAAGTTCGAGGAGCACTCTTTCGTTACGGCTCCCGCACGTCCCACACCGGATGCAACTCCCACAGCGTCTGCACCACACCACCTTTCCCACCGTGTCCGTGCCCTTCCTGTGTCGGCGGATTCGTCTGGTGAGTCTGATCGAGAAAGGCGTAGCCGACGAACACCAGGCGCTCGGTATCTGAAGGGTCGCTCCAGGTCTTCGACTTCTGCCCGTTGTTCATATCGAGTAACCGCATCAGGTCACGCTGTGCCTCGGCCTGCGTCCTGGGAATCTCAACGATGACCTGGGCGGCGTCTTGGTCTTGTGATCCAGCTAGCTCGATGTGGAAGTCGCAGTCCTTCTGAAACTTCACGTGGCGGACAAAGGCGCTCAATTCGTAGACGCGCTCGTATTCCTCAAGCGGAGCGATGGGATGGTTCGACGTGCGGGCAGAGGATGGCAGGCCGTCGGGAACCCTCCAGTTGAGCATTCCAGACACGGTCATGCTGATTGGGGTCGGCGAATCGGTCGGCGGGCCTCGCGTCTTCATCTCCCAGCGGTGGTGATTCTCGGTGACCTCACACGCGGGGAGCGTCGGACTGCCAGCCTCAGCGACGTCGGCCGTTGGATCAGGCTCTGGCGCAACGCCCTGGATGTCGATGTTCCGGCCCCAGACCCAGCCTTCCTCGCCCTCAGCGGTTCTGACGTGGTAGTAGCCGTTGTCCTCTTCGACCGGAGGGATTAGGTCTAGGGTCGTTGGTGGGGTCAGTAGCCGGATGGGTTCGAGCGCGGAAGACGCGTCAGGCCGCACGTTGACGTTGCGGGTGACGGTGGCGGTTTGGGCATTCGCCACCGAGGCGACGAAGAGAACGACGACGATGAGACGAAGGATTCGACGCATCTGGGGAGCCTCCTTCGTGTCGAGTTGGGTCCCTAGTGTTACATAACGTCAGTCCTTCAATGGGCGAACCATCACAGTTTCTGCAACGCCCTCGGGACAGAACCCGCCAGAGGCCGTCTATACGCGCCGGCCCAGCCCTTGCACTCCCCCGCGGCATGGCTGCTGTCGAGATGCTCTATCGCTACACCCGTGCTGACGGCTCTGAAGCGAAGTGTGTCCTGGTGCCCGCTCGGCCGGTCAACACCGTGGTCTGGTATCTGAACGACAAGGTACAAGGGTTTCGCGAGTTTGAAGACGTGGATGAGGCCCGGGAGTGGGCCACGACGACGCTCTGGACCGCTCTGCCCATCCCTGCACGCCATCGTTGTTCTCACTGAGCACAGGCCCTTGCGGGTACGGGCCGCTGGTCAACCGACGGGCCTCCGCCGCACGGTCAACGACGCCGCCATCGTGCCGAAGCGGCATCCGAGAATTCGTGGTGTACCGCAGCAGCGTTTCCCAAGCCTGGGGCGTAGACCGTGTCGAGAAATTGAATTCACTGCGCCCCTCCCAAGCCGGTTTCGGGTAGGGCGGAGCTACCGGTTTGCGGGAACATCATTACTTCCACGGCGACTCCGTCGAGGTTCGGTGAGCGTGTCTTTCGAAAAACGCCTCTTTAATCAGACGGGGGGAAGCGACAGCATGAAGACCATCGTCATTGGGAGCGGCTCCACTCTCGACGGGCAATTTTCTTTTACACACAGGTTCACCGCTCGTGAGAGAGACAACTATAACCTTGAGATCCGGGTCGGAAACGCTCGTTGCGAGGTTGCCAGTCTCGTTGTCGATTAGAGCCACTGGGGCAGCGCCAAGTGGGAATCGTCCTGAACTGGTTCTCCGAACTCCAGGCGCGGGTGCCGACGGGACGGTAGGCGCGAAGAATGCCTACCACGCGCTCTACCATGCACAGCAAGGCCGCATGGCAACTCGTGTCGCTTTCTCGGGCATTAGTGGCACAAACTGAAATTACTGGAAAAAGGCGAAGGTAGGGCTGTTCTTCCCCATTTCGCCGCTTAAGTAATGGCGGAAGCGCCTGGGAGTCGAACCCAGCCCCCCCGCAGAGCGGGGAGCGACCGATTTTGAAGACCGGGAGGGCCACCGGGCCCCGTTCGCTTCCATGGCACTTCGGCGGGCAGAGGCGGCACACTCAGCCAGCAACCACACTCGAAACGCACGGGGTGGGAGGAGCGAAGCGTGAAGATCGCCGCGCGGGGCGCGCGACGCTCGCCTTGGGTTGCTAGCTTTCGATGAGCTGCACTTCGCCGGCGCGAGGGCCCTTGGCGGACTCTTCCGGAGTGAACTCGACGCGCTGACCCTCACGGAGTAGCTCGAACACCGCCCCCCGCACCGAGCTGCGGTGGAAGAAATGCTCGATCCCGCCCTCATCGCGGATGAACCCGAACCCCTTATCGATGAGGAGCCGTGCAATCGTCCCGCTTGGCATACCCTTAGTCCTCCGATCGACGAACCCCCGGGACCCATCCCCAGGGATGACGAGACCGCTTGTCGTGGGAGGCAGCCGCGATGTACGCGGCCCGCAAAGAGGCTGGAACGCGACACCGACGTTCTTCCCGCGGCCGGAACACGGCCCCGTTTCCGGCCTCCCCTCGACACCGACGGGCGGCCGGTTACACCGTCTTGAAGCCAGTAAGCCGAGTCTGGAGACACCTAGGGCGCTCGAGGACGCAACTCTTCCGACACCAAGACCAGCGTAAAACGCGCCAAGTGTAGGTGGACCCGCGGAGGAAGTCAAGCCAGCGCCATGCTTTACCGGCACTGGCGAGGCGGGCGGACCTCACCCGAGGCCTCGACCGCGGCCGATGCCGCCCAGCCGGCCTAACTCGTTGTCTAGCTTGAGGTTGGAGCCGGTTTCGGGGCCGGCGGCTTCGGCTTCGGGTAGGTCGTCCAGAAATGACGCCCGCACCGCCGGCAGATCCAGAACTGGTTCGGCTTCCACTCCCCGTCGCGCGTCGGGTCGCTCAGCTCCATCTGGTTGCCACATCGCTGGCAACGGATCTGGACGTCGAAGTCGGCCATGGCGAAATTCTAGCACGGCGCCGGCGGGCGAGGCGGCTCGAACGGGCTGCTAGACTGCGCCGATGGGTCGAGTTCGTCCCCGGCGGGGTTGGCGGAGGCGTCTCGGATGATCCCCGGCGTCGTGCTGGCGGCTGGCGCGTCCTCGCGGATGGGGCGATCGAAGGCGCTCTTGCCGATCGGCGAGACGGGCCAGACGTTTCTCTCACGGCTCGTCGAGACGTTCTGGAGCGGCAGTGTCGACGATGTCGTGGTCGTGATCTCGGCGCTCTCCGGCAACGTCGTGCCGGCGCTCGAACGGTGCTCGCGCCCGCCGCGCGTCGTCGTGAATCCGCATCCCGAGCGCGGCCAGCTGTCGTCGCTGCACGCGGCGCTCGGCGCCGTCGACCGGCCGGGCGTGACCGGGATGCTGGTCACCCTGGTCGACGCGCCGCTCGTGAGTCCGGAGACGGTGCGACGAGTCCTCGAAGTCTTCCGGGCAGGCGAGGGGCCGATCGTCCGCCCGGCGTCGGGCCGCACCCACGGGCATCCGGTCGTGTTCGGTCGAATGTTGTTCGACGCGCTACGCGGCGCCGACGAGACGGTGGGAACGAAGGCGGTCATCCGGGCCCATGAGGCGTCGATCGTTAACGTGGCGATCGACGACCCCGGCGCCTTCACCGACATCGACACGCCCGAGGACTACGAGCGGCTGATCGGGCAGTGGCCGTTCGAGGATGGGGTTCGTTGATCGGCGGCGGGCCGCTCGGCTAGAATGAAGATTCGCGGCGCAACGCGCACCGCGCACCGGGCATCGTTCAGTGGGCCAGTGGCGCAGTTGGGAGCGCGCGTGAATGGCATTCAC
>DCWO01000097.1:0-6124 GCA_002328865.1 Dehalococcoidia bacterium UBA2160
GGCTCCGGCTCCGACCTCGCATCGCTGCAGACGCGGGCCGTGCGCGACGGCGACGACTACGTGATCAACGGCCAGAAGATCTTCGTCGGCAGCTCCCACGGCGCCGAGCAGTTCTGGATGATAACCCGCACCGACCCGGACGGAAAGAGGCACCAGAACCTGAGCTGGTTCATGGTCCCCGCCGACAGCCCGGGCATCACCGTTGCGCCCATGGACCTGCTGATCTCGGGAGGCGAAGGCGGCGCCGGCACGGGCATCAAGAACACGGTCTTCTTCGACAACGTACGCGTGCCCGCCTCGAACCTCATCGGCGGCGAAAACAACGGCTGGCAGGTCGCAACGACCCACCTCGAGTTGGAGCATGGCTCCGGCGGCACCATCCGTCGCAACCGCCTGGTCGACCGGCTGTTCGAATACGCGGGCGGCCTCGAACGCAACGGCAAGCCCCTGAGCAAGGACCCCGAGGTCCAGGAGCTCATGGTAGACGTCTATGTCGAGGCCGAGATATCGCGCCTGTTCGGACTGCGCAACTACTGGATGCGCCACTCGCACCAGAAGATGGCCCACGAGGGCCCGCAGTCATCCTACTATCGAAAGACCTCAGGCCTGCGCATGGGCGAGTCGATCCTGAAGGTGCTCGGACCCTACGCCCTGACCAACGATCCCGCATGGGACCGGTCCGACGGCCACATGGAGGTCTTCCAGCGCTCGAGCATCGTCGCGCTGCACCCCGGCGGCACGGCGGAGATCCAGAAAGTCATCATGGCCCGCCGCCTGGCCATCGGCCGCGAAGTCCGCGAAGAAGCCGGCCGCCTGGCATAGGCTAAGCACTCACACACGAAAGGCTTCGAATGGACCTTTCCCTTACCGAACAACAAGAGCTACTTAAGAGCACCGCCGCGGACTTCATGGACCGCGAGTGCCCGCGTGACACGCTGCTTGAGTTGGAGGAGACCGACTCCGGGTACTCCGACGAGCTGTGGCAGAAGGCGTCGGACATCGGCTGGCTCGGAATGCTCGTGCCCGAGGAGTACGGAGGCGCCGGCAGCTCACTGACCGACGCCGCGGTGGTCTTCGAGCAGATGGGCGCCGGACCGATATCGGGGCCGTTCTTCTCGTCCGGCGTCCTGGGCGCCCTGACCGTGCTCGAAGCAGGAACCGAGGAGCAACGTCAGCGCTACCTGCCGTCCATCGCCGCGGGACGCGAGATCGTGGCATTGGCCCTCACCGAGCCGGACTACGGGTGGAGCCTGGACTCGATCTCGATGCGCGCCCAGCCGACCGACAACGGCATCGTCATCAGCGGTACGAAGCTGTTCGTGCACGACGCGGCCGCCGCGACCACGCTCATCTGCGCGGTTCGCCTGCGAGGCCACGAGGGCGTGACGCTGCTGATGGTCGACGCGCGGGCGCCCGGGGTCTCGACCCGGCTGCTGCCCGGGTTTCTTGGCTGGGTCGGCGAGGTGACGTTCGACTCGGTTGAAGTGCCTTCGAGGGCGATCCTCGGCGAGGCCGGGGGCGGATGGCGGCCGCTTCAAAGCGCGTTCGAGAAGGCGATCCCCGTGCTGTGCGCATTCCAGGTCGGCGGAGCTCAGGCAGTTTTCGACATGACGCTGGAGTACTCACGCACCCGCATCCAGTTCGGGACGCCAATCGGCCGGTTCCAGCGGGTGCAAGACCACCTGATCTCGATGGTGAACCATCTGGACGCCGCGCGATGGACCACTTACGAGGCGCTGTGGAAGCTCGATTCCGGCAAGCCCGTCGAGACCAGCATCCACCTGGCCAAGGCCGTGGCAACCGAAGGCTATTATCAGACGTGCAACGGCGCCCACGAGGTCCATGCCGGGCTCGGGGTCATGCGCGAGTACGGGCTCACGCTGCACACGCGGATGTCCCGCACCCTCTACCACTATTTGGGCGACCCACGCTTCCACCGCAAGCGCATGGCTGAGGTCTTGGAGCTGTAGGACGCGGGAGCTATTCGGCATCGACCGACCGCTGACACGAAAATTCTGATCGTAGGGAGGGTTTCAAACCCTCCCACCGCGTTTCGCATAGACACACCGTCGCCATAGCAACGCATGCAACGCATATTGCATAATGTTACCATTATTGTATGCGAAAGGCGCGAGCGGGTTTGAAACCCGCCCCTACGGGTATCACGGCATGGTTAGTTCGTAGCCAACGGCGACGAAGAGCGGGTGTTCGGACCACGGTTGCACGAAGGCATCAGGACGTTCGTTCATTGCCTTTCGGCGGGACCGGAAAGTTTAGCCCCCACTGTCTCGAATCCGTAGGCGCCGGTAGTCCCGCGAGCCCCGCTGGATCACCGACCCGTCTCGCACGTTCGTGGCGACCCGCGCGCCGGTGTCGGGAGGGCGTATCTGCGTGCCATCGACCGAAATACTGCCCTGGGCCACCAATCTCCGCGCCTCGCCCATGCTGCTGGCGAGCCCAGCCCCGAGAACGACTCGGGCCAGGTCGACAACGATGTCTCCGGCCTTGATGCCGGCTTCGTCCCTGTCCTCGACGACAATGCCGTCTTCGACTTTCGCACCGGCTCGATTGACGAACTCGTCGAAGAGGAAACCGCCCGTCAGACGGTCGCGAGAACTCAGCTCCGCGTCCTCTAGGTCCGTTGGCATCTGCCCCTTCTGGACGGTCTGCTCGAAGTGTGCCTGGGCTTGGCCTGCCGCATCAGTGCCCTTGAATTGCGTGACCAGGTCCCGGGCCAACTGTTTCTTGAGGTCCATCGGGTTGCCCGCCTGGTTCGCCAGGACGTTCCGCACTTCCTCCAATTCGGCGTCGGGGATATCGGTGAGGTTCTCGAAATACGGGACGATCATGGTGTCGGGGAGGGACATGGTCTTGCCGAATATGTCGTTCGCAGGCTCGTCGATGCCGATGTAGTTGCCCAGGCTCTTGCTCATCTTCTGCACGCCGTCCGTGCCCGGCAGCAATGGCATCAGGAAGCACTGCTGGGGTCGCTGACCCATCTGCGTCTGCAGATCTCGCCCGACCAACAGGTTGAACATCTGGTCGGTGCCGCCGAACTCGACGTCCGACTCGATCTCGACCGAGTCGTATGCTTGGAGCAGCGGATAGAGCAGCTCGGTGATCGCGATAGGTTGGTTGGCCGAGAACCGCGCCGCGAAGTCGTCTCGCTGCAGGAACTGCGCGACCGTGAACTGAGACGTAAGTTTGAGCACGTCGGTCAGGGTAAACGGGCCGAACCAATCGCTCTGCCACCGGATCTCCGCCCTACTTCGATCGACGATCTTGAAGAACTGGGCGAGGTACGTTTCGGCGTTCTCAAGGACCTCTGCATGTGTGAGCATCGGGCGCGTCTGGGACTTGCCGCTGGGGTCGCCGATCTGGGCGGTCCAGTCGCCAACGATGATCACCACCTTGTGCCCGAGATCCTGGAGCTGCCGAAGCTTTCGCAGTCCCACAGCGTGGCCCAGGTGGATGTCGGGGGCGCTGGGGTCGAACCCCATCTTGAGCCTGAGCGGCTTCCCTTCTTCCAGCCGTTGTCGGAACTCATCCTCGACGATGATGTTCGCCACGCCTCGTTTCATGATCTTGTTCAATAGAGCTTGGTCCACTGTAGATGCCTCGCAGAATCCCGGGTGCGATGAGTTGGTTGGGAATCGTGGTTGGCGCCCGTTCGAAGCAGGCCTTTCAGCCGGTTGTTGCGTGAAGCGATTCCGAGCGGACGCTAGGACCCCAGCAGCTCGCGCGTTTGATTGACGTCGCGGCTGATCTGCGCCACCAATGGTTCGATGCCGTCGAACTTCTTCTCGCCGCGCAGCCGTTCGACGAAATCGAGCCGGATGATCTGCCCGTAGAGGTCGCCGTCGAAATCAAGCAGATACGCTTCGATGGTTCGCCCTTCCCCGTCGAACGTCGGGCGGACGCCGATTGACGTGGCGGCCTTGAACCTGCCTTTTCCGGTATGCGCCCATGTAGCGTATATGCCAAAACCGGGAACGGCAACGTTGTCGGGAGGGTTGAGGTTCGCGGTTGGGAAGCCAATCGTGTGGCCGCGACGTTGGCCGGTAACCACCTCTCCCTTGACGAAGAAGTGGCGACCCAGCATGTGGGCCGCAACGTCCACGAAGCCGTCGGCCACCAATCCTCTGATAACCGTGCTCCGCACCGGGGTTTGATCGTCTGCCAGAGAGTCAACGGATTCGAACTCAAAGCCGAGCTTCCGCCCGATTCCGGGCAGAGTCGCCAAGGAGCCGTCTCTGCCATGGCCAAGGACGAAGTCGGGACCCACGACCAACTGCTTCATTCTCAGCTTGTTTACGAGCGTGGCCAGGAACTGCTCAGCAGTGAGTTGGGAGAGAGCCGCATCGAACGAAATCGGCACGACGAAATCCGCTCCGGTTTCCCTGATGAGCCGAACTCGCTCTTCGAGGTCCATCAACCAAATAACTTCGGTCCTAGGCAGGAGAACGTCCTTGGGGTGGTTCGAGAAGGTGACCACCCCGGACAGTCTGCCTGCGCCTTTTGCCTCGCGGATGGTCCGGTTTATCAGGTGTTGGTGACCGCGATGCACTCCGTCAAACACACCGATAGTCAACGTAGAGTCGCGGTCTATGGTTTGGAGGGAGAGTTCTCGGTCGAGTGTCATTCTTGTTCCGAGGCTGGTGTAGGCATACGCGATGCTAGCACCGAGGCACACAAAGCGTCAATGGCCTTTACGCACGGATCGTATCCCGTTGGATCGGCCGACGATGCGCGGGACGAGATGTTTGCGCAACGTCAAACTGGCGGGCAGGATGGTCGCCGTTGCAATGCCCATGACGACCATCGTGACTTTCAGGCTGGCCAAGTCGGCGATCAGGCCGTAGACCAGAGGGGCGATTATCGTTCCCGCCTCGTTGGTCGTATAGAAGAAGCCGTAGAACCTGCCTCGACGGGTGGCGGGCACGAATTCGGCGACCGTGGCGTACAGAACCGACGACGTGCCGTTCAGGCCGATGCCCGTCAGCACCATCAGCGGCGCCATCGTCCATGCCGGGGCCGCCGTCGCGATGACCAGCATCACGGCCGTGAGTCCTTTGGTCCACCAGATCAGGCTGACCGTGCCGATGCGGTCGCCAAGCCAGCCGCACACGAATTTGCCCGCGGCGCCCCCGGCGAAGAGAAGGAACAGCATCCCGCTTACCTGGGCCAACCCCAGGCCTTTGGATTCGAGGACAAATGGCAAGAACACCAGCGACCCGGACCGAGCAGCCGAGTCCAGGATGCCCAGCCCGCTTAGCGTTATGAAGCCGCCCATCCGAGCATTGTCATCGACGCCGGAGTCCGCGGACCCAGCTCGCTCGCTCGCGGCTGGACGCCCCATGTCCACGACCCGGCGCGTCAGCATCGAACACAGCATGAACACGGCGCCGGACACTGAGACGATCAGCAACACGGACCGCCAACCGAAACTCACTGCGAATATCCCCGCCACCGCGGGAGCGAGCATTTTGCCCAGGTCTCCCGCGAAATTGACCGTCCCGACGGCGGTGGACCGGCCTCGGTCGTCGTACGCCCTGGAGACCATGCTGGACGCCAGTGGATGCTGCGCGCCGCCTCCGAGTCCGCCGATCGCGGACGACGCCAGCAGCAGGACGAACACGGGCGACGCCGCCATCGCCGCCAGCCCGGCGGCCACCCAAATGTTCCCCCAGATCAGGAGCCAGAACTCGCCCATGCCCTCCGCAAGGAAACCGGCGGGAACCTGTAGCACCGCCGACGCCCCGTTGAACACCGATCTGAGCATCCCCACCTCGGTGAAGCTCAGATCCATGTCTTCCTTGATGAACGGCAACAACGGCACCATCACCGCGAAGAACAGGTCGCTCCATATGTGCATGGCGGAGCCGAAAAAGAGAGTCCGCCTGGCTCGGGGCGCCTTGGTGATGAACGAGACCAATATTACAGCCCGAACCGCGTGCCGACGCTGTTCTGGATGAAGGCGTCCGGCAATGCGCCGGCAATGGCGTGTACCGCGCGCCATCCGGTGCAATGGGCCGGCACGATGTGGCGGGGATTGAGCTCAAGCAACGCCGCGATAGTGGCGGGAATGATCGGTTCGAACAGCGGGCCGTTGAGGTGGAACCCG
>DCWO01000097.1:6427-6947 GCA_002328865.1 Dehalococcoidia bacterium UBA2160
GTTGAGGTGGAACCCGCCGATTGCCGCGTAGACGTCGTTCACGCCTGTCAACTTCTTCGCGTAGCGGACGATGTTCACGATTCCGGCGTGCCCGCAGCCGGTCAGCACGACGAGCCCCTTCCCGCGAACGTTCAGGATCAGCGCCTGGTCGTCGAGGATCAATGGATCGGGTTGCCAGCCGCCGTCTCGGAACGCCTGATGGACGCTGAAGCCCTTCTCGTACTCGGTGGTCCGGTCGACTTCACCCGTGATCAGCAACGAGCCGTCCAGCAGGAACGACGGTTGCCTGTCCTCGATGACCTCGAACCCAGCCCCGACAAGCGCGGACTTGCTGGTCGTCGGCAGCTCGGAGGCGTTGCGGCCTGGGATGGCGATGCGGCGGCGGCTCCAGAACTCCGGGTGGACCATCACCGGCAGATTGACCGTGCCGAGCTCACTGGCCAGTCCATCAAGACCAACTGTGTGATCGAAGTGGCCGTGGCTCATTACCATGGCTTCGATGTCCTTGGGCGAGAAGCTC
>DCWO01000097.1:7289-7720 GCA_002328865.1 Dehalococcoidia bacterium UBA2160
CTCGACGACGCCGTCCGGGCTGATTCCGGCGTCGAACAACACGTTGCGCGTGCGGTCGCCTTTGCGGATCGAAACCAGCGCCGAGAAGCCGTGCTCGGCTCTGAGCGGGTCGCCAACCGCGCCCGCCTCGACGAACCGGGCTGCTGCGCGAGGAGCGGACTCGTCGTTGATGGATGCCCGCTTCGCCGGTCCCTGGTCCTGGAGCAGCAGGTCGGACACGTTGTCCATCAACGTCGTGACGGTTACGGACTCGACGGGCTCCAGTGGTATTTTCAGCATCGGGCACGCCTCGGGCGAGAGTGCCTGATACGATACGCCGCTCCGACAGCCGCTGCAACTGTTCTGGCAGCGAGCGGCGAAAGGACTCAAGCGACCGGGAGGACGGGAGGGCGCGGCCGAATCGACAGTGACCTAGTGTCCTGTCTCTGAAA
>DCWO01000089.1 GCA_002328865.1 Dehalococcoidia bacterium UBA2160
TCACCATCGGAGACGGGTAGGTGCTGCCACCTATGTAGGCAATTATCTGCCTCAAATCGGCGCGTCGCGACATCCGTCTGCCCTATTTCAGCCATGCACACGGCGGAAGACTGGCACATGGCGCCGGATCGCCGCCGATGTCGCCTTCCAGCAGGCGCACGCAACCTATCAGCGTGAGAGCCTTGACACTCACAGCCGGATAGAAATACGATGCGGCTCCATCGCGGATTCAGTTGATGCGCCAGTCGTCCCGACGGTTGGCCGCCCGACCAAAACGGAGGACACGACTTAATGACCATGTTTCGGAATGTCGCACTGGGCACACTGCTGTCGGTTGTGGCAATGTTGCTTGTCTTTGGGACGACGGACACGGCGGAGGCGGCGAACATAGTCGTCGACACGTTTGCCGACATTGTGGATGATGACGGCTCGTGCTCGCTGCGAGAGGCAATCACGTCGGCGAACACCAACACGGCCTCAGGTTCGACTTCGGGTGAATGTGCGGCCGGCGGCAGTTCCGATGCCATCAGCCTTGGCGCCGGGACCTATGCCTTGGCTTTGTCCGGGGCTGGAGAAGACAACAACGCGACCGGGGACCTGGATATTAGCGCCGACCTGACCGTTGGCGGGGCCGGAGCTGGCAGCACGGTCATCGACGGCGGCGCCCTTGACAGGGTGCTCCAAATAACCAGCGGCGCGACAGTGGGGATCAGCAACGTCACTATAACCAACGGGAGCACCAGCGCGAACGGTGCGGGCATCTACAACCGCGGCACACTGACCCTCACCAACACCACGATCACCGGCAACGCCTCCACCAACGGCAACAGCGGCGGCATCTACAACTACCTGGCCACCGCCACGCTCAACAGCAGCACCGTCAGCAACAATACGTCCCTGTACGACGGTGCGGGGATCTTCAAAGTTGGCGGCACGCTCACCCTCACCGGCAGCACCGTATCCGGCAACACGGGCCGGAACGGCGGCGGCATCAAGAGCGACAACGGCGGAACGCTCACGCTGACCAACAGCACGGTCAGCGGCAACAACGCCGAGTACGGGGCTGGCATCAACAACGATGCCACGTTGACAGTGACAGCCACAACGGTCAGCGGCAACACGGCGAGCGCTGCGGGTGGCGGCATCTTCACCAACTTTGGCACGCTCACCCTGACCAACAGCACTCTTAGCGGAAATAGCGCCGTGAGCAGCGGTGGGGGCATCTACAATTCCCAGGCCACCATCACGATTGTCAACAGCACTTTCAGTTCAAACTCCGGTGGCGGTATTCGGTCCGACGCCAGCGGGACCGTGAACATGACCAACACCATCGTTGCAAACACAACTTCTGGTTCGGACTGCCTGGGCGCTGGGACATTCAATTCAAACGACTACAACCTGGACAGCGACAGCACCTGCAATCTGATCGCCACAAACGACCTTCCTGGCGTTGATCCTCTCCTGGGCTCGTTGCAGAACAACGGCGGCAGTACGTTCACTCACGCTCTGCAGTCCGGCAGCCCTGCTATAGACGCGGGAGATGACGGCTCTGCTCCGGCGACCGACCAGATCGGCACGGCGCGGCCGCAAGGTTCGGCCAGCGACATTGGCGCGTTCGAGGTGGCCGCCGCTACACCTGTTCCGGGTCTTTCCCAGTGGGGTTTGATAGCAATGGCCTTGGCGCTGACCTCGGTTTTCACTTGGCGAACGATCAGGCGTCGAAAACTCATCCGAGCCTGACCCAACTGGCTCCGATAGCGGGCGCTGGTCGGAGCCTTTGAGTCATTTCACGGCGCGCCGTCTACCGCAGGGCAGGCTCTTCGAGGAACTCGTCCATGCCGAGACGGCGGAGGGTCGACGCGGTGGGAAATCCAGTGTCCACGTTCCACTCCATATTGCGGTAGTACTCGTCGACCATCGCGGGCAGGTACGGCTCGATGCTCAACCCTTTCGAGGGTCCGGCCGGCGGCGGCTCGAGGTGCTTTGCGGACACGTCGAACTCGTCGGCCTTCGTGAACCCGCGTCTCGCATACACCAGCCGCATCATGTTGGTCACTCGTTCGCCCACGGCCATGCCCTCATCGAACGTGAAGTCGTCCCAGCCGACGGCCTGTGCCAGACTCTTGGACGTGAGGTCCACGGACCCTTCGACGCCGCGGACGGCAAACATGCAGATGCCTAGGGTGTCGGCGAAGAGTTTGGCGAACTGAGTGTCGCACACCGGTTTCACCTTGGCGATCGCCTCTTCCATGTTGTGCGCAACACCGGGCATTGTCTCCGGGTAGCCGAGTTCCGGACGGGCATTGGCGTCGGCGCCCGTGCCCTGGATGCTGGGTCCCGAGCCGGAAATGAGCTCGCCGAAGAACACGCTCCAGAACTGGCGATGGTCGTGCATGACCACGCCCTCGCCCTTCACGTCCAGCACCTTGCTCCGAAGCTCGTCTACCACCCCAGACTCTGCGCCGAGGGCTTGGGGCAGCGATTTGATTCCACCGGAGAGCCTTGCGCCGACGCCCTCTCCTTTGATGGTCTTGTCGACGAGTTCCATCGCGTTTTCCCAGTTGCCCCATGACAAATCCAAGCCGTCGGTGTCCTCGAGATTGAGCACGCCGTCGTTGAAAGCCTGGTAGACCGCGCCGAGGATGCTGCCGAACTGGCCGGACTCCAGGCCCATGCCGTCGTAGAAGTCGGTCATGATCACGATCGCGGCAGGGTCGTCGACGCCGATGATGGCCGCCGCTCCCTCCATGTTCTCCGCGCCTCCGCACGGGCTGCCGACGAATCCGGCATACGGGCCGTCTGTGACCTCGATATCGTACGCGCACGATATCTTGCAATTGTAAGACGGCTGTGGCGTAACCTTCCAGCGGCTGCAAGCCTCCACGTATTTGCGCGCGAACTCCGTGCCCCACTCGGGGTCGGTCATGTTCTTGGCCGCAACCCTCAAAGCCTTGCCCCAAGGGTCGTAGTAGTTCCGGGTGATGCCGCCGTCCTGCAGCCAGGGCGACGACGCCAGGAGGTTCTCTTCCCAGACTTCAGCCGTCTCCGTCATGGCCTGGGCCTCGGCCAGCTTCACCGTTCCCGTGCCCCGGACCGCGATGGCTTTGAGCATCTTGCTGCCCATGATCGCGCCTGGGCTGCCCTTCCCTGCTCCATGATTTCGATCCGCTTTGACCATCGAACCGGGAAGCAGAGCCTCGCCCGCGGGTCCGATGCAGGCGACACTGATGTTCGCGGGGTCGCCGAGTTCCAGCTTGAGGCGTCGCTCTGTCTCGCGTGTGTCCAAGCCCCAGAGGTGGCTGGCGTCACGAAGTTCGACCTTGTCGTCGTCAATCCATAGGTAAGAGGGCTTCGTGCTCTGGCCGGTGAAGATGATGCCTTCGAAACCGGCGTGCTTCAGGTACGCGCCCCACTGCCCGTGGGCGTGTCCGATTCCCGCCGAGTACGGGATGCACAGGTTGTAACAGATCGTCGTCCAGTCGGACGAATTAACGGCTGGGGTCCCAGTCAACGGACCCAGCATGAACATCAAAGGAGCTTCGGGGTCGGTGGCGTTGACGTGGGGCGGCCCATCTCTCAAAAGGTAGTACAATCCAAGGCCGGTCCCGCCGACGTACTTGCGCAATATCGCCTCGTCCGGAAGCGGCTCGCGCTCAATCGTCTCTTCGTTCAGGTCAATGCGCAGGATGAAGGGTTGATATCCGCCGCGGATCGTCATCGTGCATCTCCTAGGGTTCCTCGAAGCTGTCTCGGATGGGGTCGATGCCGGGTCGCTTCCGGCTTCAGATTCCGTGCCCGAATCGTGGGCGTAGGCTAGCACGGAGAACTGTCGGATTCAACCGCAGGCATAACGCGGCGACTCTGACGACCCTGTCATCTCGACGATTAAGGAACGATTATTCGCCAATATGAAGAACCAAACGATACTGGAAACTGGCGTTTGGTAGCGATATGATGATCTAGGCTCTGGTCAAAAACCGCTCCGCCGCACAATAACGAACCGGCTGCATGATTCGTTTCGACAACATTCGAAACTGGCAGCCGGCGTTGGCGGTATGGCACATGACCGGTAAGCCCGCCGATGCGTCGCCGGATCTGGAGGCGTGGAAGCTGTAGTGGATGTTATTAGGAGGATACGATGGAAGGCTTTGCTCTAATTCTCATAGGCGCCGCGATCTTTTCTCATTCCTGGTATCTCCTGGGACTGTATTCCGACGCGCGACCCATGGGGATCGTTATGGCCGCGCTGGCCGCGGGCATACTCATCACGTTGACCATGCAACCTCAAGTGGTAGGCTACATGGGTACGAACGGGGTCCAGTTGGTGGGCGAGATGACGATGATGAAGATGCTCATCGTCATGTGGGCGGTATATGCCGTAATCGTGGCTGCCCAGGGTTGGTGGGACCTCGAAGAGCGATCGATCGGGTTGTACGCGGCGCCCTTGGCCGTCGCCAGCGCCATGGCGATCTTCTTCTTCGCCACCCAACTGTCGGAGCACGGCGACATCGCCGGCGTCGACGCCGACGGGGTGACCGCCACGATAACAGGCGCTGCTGCGATCCTGACTGTGCTCGCGGTGATGCTGTTCGCGTACATGGCCAAGCCCGTTTACGCGCTGAAGTCGGTTGCCGGATGGTTCATGCTGGTAGGGTCGGTTGGTGTGATGGTCATTGGATTGGCCATAATTAGCACTGTTATCGCGTATTAGGCGAAAGTGACGCTGGGTTGCTGCTGGACAGCCCCGGATCACCCTCCTGATACGCTGCGAGGAAAGCTATGTCGACGCCCAATTCCGCGGTAGACAACCTGCTGCTAGAAGCCGAACAGGAAGCCGGAAGACACACCTGGGAAGGGCCGTTTTCCGAATACCTGACCAAGGTGATCGTCGATCCGTCGGTCTCTCGGCTGTCCCATCGCCTCGTTTACGACGCGATCATGGACGGAGGCGCGACCGAAACGCCCGCCGGAGAACCGGTCTACGGCGTCTTCCAGGGCAAGATTTTCGGCCTGGACGACTCTTTGGACAGAATCGCCCAATACTTCAGCTCGGCAGCAAGACGGCTTGAAATACGAAAACGGATCCTTCTTCTGCTGGGCCCACCCGCCAGCGGCAAGTCCTCTGTCGCAGATCTCATAAAAGAGGCGCTGGAGCGACACACGCGCACCGAGGCGGGCACCGTGTATGCGATCAAGGGTTGCCCGATGCAGGAGGAGCCGCTCCACCTGGTGCCTGACAGCCTGAGGCCCAGGTTGATGCGCGAATACGGCATACACGTCGAAGGGCAGCTCTGCCCAAGATGCCGATACATGTTCCGCGGCAAATACAAGGGCAACCCAGCGAAGGTGCCTGTGGTCCGAGTGGTCTTCTCGGCGCAGGAGGCCGTCGGAATAGGCCAATACGTCGCCACAAACCCGCGCCCCCGGACAGAGCTTTTGGTCGGCAGCATCAACGACGACAAACTCGAAGGCGATCGACTGGAGGTCGCCGGCAAGGCCTTCAGGTTGGACGGCGAGTTCAACGTGGCAAATCGCGGGTTGGTCGAGTTCGTGGAGATGTTCAAGGCCGACGATCACCTTTTAACAGCGTTGCTGGGCCTGTCGCAAGAACAGCTCATCAAGATGGAGCGATTCGGCTCCGTGTACGCGGACGAAGTGATCATCGCCCACTCAAACGTAGCCGACTTCAACGAATTCTTGGCGAAACCGACCTCCGAGGCCTTGCGGGATCGAATCATCGCGGTCCAGATCCCGTACAACACCAGGGTAAGCGACGAGGTGAAGATATACGAGGCCATGATCAAGAGCAGCGGTCTCGAAAACGTTCACATCCCGCCTCTCACGTTGCCTACAGCCAGTGTTTTCGCGGTTTTGTCCCGGCTGAAGTCGCCAAACAAAGCGGCCGTCAGCCTTCTGGAAAAAATGCGCGCCTACGATGGCGTGCTGGTCCGCAACTTTGACGCCGAAGATGTCAAAAAGGAGCGGATTCACTTCTCCGACGAAGCCATGGAAGGCGTTTCGCCGCGATACGTGATGAACCGCCTGAGCCATGTCGCCAGCAAGCCCGAAGTCTCCTGTGTAGCCCCGCTGCTGGCGCTGGAAAGCCTATGGGACGGTCTCAACGAGTACGTCGACGGCAGTGAGACTCGTACGGCCGCGTATATAAGACTCATCAGGGACACGGTGGAAGAGTACAACGAACGGGCCACCAAGGATGTCCAGCAGGCGTACATGGAACGATTCGAAGAGACCGCCGCCGAACTGTTGGACGACTACCTGAACAACCTGATCATCGAATTCAGTTCCGACATCGAGCGGGACCCGGGAACCGGCGCAAGGCGTGAGGCTGACGAACGCAGCATGCGTGAGATGGAGAAGCACATCGACATCTCAGACAGAGAGCGCCGGCAGTTCAGATGGGACATCCACCTGTTCTTCACAGACCGCAAGCGCAGGAGCGCGCCTTACGACTACACGTCGGAACCTCGGATGAAAGCAGCCATCGACGTTCGCCTTTTCCCAGACCGTCGAACGCTCCACACCACCCTCTCGAAGCCGAGATCGGCGAAGATGCAGGTTGAGTGGGCGCGCAGGCGAGGGGCGATCCACAATCGCCTGGTCAATGCCTATGGCTACTGCGATGATTGCGCCGAAGACACCGTCGAGTACGTGATCCACGTCCTCAAAGGCAGAACCGTGATCAGGACTCAGAAGAAGGAGCGAATCGATTGGCTGTGGGGTCACGAGTCGAGCTCGCCGCCAGGCGCTCAAGATCCCGAGGAAACGCCGGAGAGCGAAGAGGCCGCTGACGATTAATCGGTGACCTGAAACAGGATTAAGTTCATTAGCTGGGCAGACGCCCGGCGGGGGTCATCATCCCCGCCGGGCGTTTTTCGTGCGAGTACACACCACGCGTCAATTCAGGCCCGTCGAGATGACGCATCCACTCCCCGGCTCTCTCCCAACTTCAGAAACCTCGACATCCGGGTCATATGCGCTTGGCGGAACAGCGCCCGCGGTGCGATAATCCTCGTAATCTGCATCGAAGAGCCGCCATGTCGCTTATCCGATTCGTCCACGCCGCCGACCTCCACCTCGACAGCCCGTTCCAGGGTATTGCCGCCTCCGATCCAACCGTCGCGGCCAGATTGCGGAGCGCGACGTTCGACGCCTACGAGCGGATCATCGACCTTTGCATCGAGCAGCGAGTTGACGCCCTGCTGGTAGCCGGCGACGTCTTCGACGGCAGAGATCGCAGCCTCCAGGCGCAGCTCAAGTTTGTCGCGGGCCTCCAGCGCCTGGACGAAGCTGGCGTGCGCTCGTTCATCTGCCATGGCAATCACGACCCGCTGGATGGGTGGGACGCCAATCTCACATTTCCTCCGAGCGCCCTGAGTTTCGGGCCAGAGGTCGAACGTGCACCCGTGTTCCCCGACGACCCGGACCGGGTCGCGGTTTACGGCATGAGCTACCCGACGAGCGTGGTCAAGGAGAACCTCGTCCCTCGATTCGGGACCAAAGGCGCCGAACTATTCGCCATCGGGTTGGTACATGCCAACGTCGGGACGGACACCGGTCACGAGGTCTACGCGCCGTGCACGCTGGGCGACCTCGAAGGTACCGGCTTCGACTACTGGGCGCTGGGCCACGTCCACACTCGGCAGGTGCTGCGCGGGAACGGTCCGGCGGTCGTGTACCCCGGCAATCCTCAGGGCAGGCATCCCAACGAGGACGGGCCGAGAGGCGCATACCTTGTAGAAGTTTCCGACGCCGGCGACGTCGACCTCGAATTCCACCCGACCGACCTGGTGCGCTGGCAGGGCTTGGAACTCCGCATAGACGACATCGACGACACGCAAGACCTCCTGGATCGATTGGATCAGGCGATCGGCGCCGCACGAGAAGCGGCTGACGGGCGAGACCTCGTGGCGAGGCTAACTTTGTCCGGCAGAGGTCCCGTGCACGGCGATCTAGTTCGTCCCGGATTCATCGACAGCTTGCAGACGGACCTGAACCAGTCTTGGTCGAGTAGACGCCCGTTCGCCTATTGCGAGCGTGTGACCGATTCGACATTCCCCGCGCTGGACCGAAACGAACGCAAGCAAGCCGAGGACTTCATCGGCGATCTGATGCGGTTGGTCGACGACTACAGCGTCGATCCGGCAAATCTCGACGATCTGCGCACCGCGCTTGATCCGCTGTTCACGAACGCACGAGCGTCGCGATACTTGCAAGATTCGGCGCCAACCGACGAAGAGTTGACGGCGTTGCTAAGCGCAGCGGAAGGCGCCTGCCTCGACCTCTTGCTGGGAGACGAGTCGTGAAGATCGACCGCATCTTCATTGACGGATTCGGCCACTTCCACGATGCGGACATCGCCGCCAACGGTCCGTTGACCGTCATATCAGGCGCCAACGAAGCAGGGAAGAGCACCCTGTTGGCGTTTGTGCGCACCGTGTTGTTCGGGTTCCCAAGCCGTCTGGCGAACCGATTCTACCCGCCATTTGCAGGCGGCTCTCACGGAGGACGCCTGACCCTGACAGACGGCGCAGGGCAGCAATATACGGTTCAGCGACACCAAGGGCCCCGCGGAGGGCCGCTGGACGTCACCGGGCCCAACGGCGCCCGTTTCGACGCCAGTGTGATGCCTTCGCTAGTCGGACCTTCCGCGGATCTCTTCAGGTCGGTGTTCGCTTTCAGCCTGGACGAGCTCCAAGACATGAAATCGCTGAGCGGCGAGGAGGTCAGCGGACGCATCTACAGCGCCGGCGTCGGGGCAGCAAACCTGCCCGCGGCGGTCCGTGAACTCGACGCCAGCCGGCAGGCGATCTTCGCACCGAGAGGCCGCTCACATCAGGCGGCTGCCATTCTGAACGAGTTGCAAGACACGGAGTCGCAACTCGCCGAGACGGCGGATCAAGCCACTGAGTACGGCCGGCTCACAACTCGAGGACAGCAAGTGCGCGAAGAGCTGGAGTCCATCGCCACACGAAGGGCCGAGCTTTCGTCGCAAGCAAGCGATCTTGATCGACTGTCCAGAGCGTGGGACGAATGGACCCCTATCAGACTGCGCGAGGACCGCCTCAAAGCGCTGCCTGAATTCGAACAATTTCCGGAGAACGCGGTTGTGCGGTTGGAAGGTTTGGACGAACGAATCGATGAAGCGGCGCCCGAAGTCGAAAACGCTCAGGCTGCGTTGACACAGGCGGAGATCGAGGCGAGCAAGGAAGTGCCGGACGAAGACTTGGCGCCTGAGGCAATGGTGATCGAATCCATTCGCAGGGGTCGCGACAGATTCGACAGCTCGGTTTACGACCTCCCCAAACGCGTGGCCGATCTCGGCGCGGACAGCGAGAAGCTTACACATGACCTGCGCGACCTGGGCACGGAGTGGGATGAATCCAGGCTTGAAAACTTCGACGCGTCGATGGTCGTCCGAGATGAGGCCGAACAGCTGCGCGAGCGGCTCACGGCGGCTGAACAGGCAGTTCGGGATCGCAACATCAGATTGGAACGAGCCCAACAGGATGAGCGAGACGCAATTCAAGCCCACCGCGAGGTCCAGGCGGCGTTCGACGGAACCGATCGGCCGGCGTTGGATTCGGAGCAACTTCAGGACCAGCGTCGACGCCTGCGCGCCGCGAGAACCAGCCACGCCGAGTTGATCGCGGCTCGCCAGCGCAAAGAAGACTTAGAAGATCAACTCGCAGCCTTCGACACTGCCGACGACGGCAAGGCCGAAGAGAGCCGTCTCCCACTGGCGCCTGTTTTGCTCGTCGTCGGAGGTTTGATCGCCCTCGGCATTGGCATCGTCATCGAGGGGCAGCAGGCGACATTAGCGCTCGGCGCCGTGCTCGTGGTTTCTGGCATCGCCGCGTACATAATGCGGATGATGAAGCGGTCCGACGACCCTGGCAGCCGGGAAGGCGCCTTACGGGCTCAGCATCGTGAAGCTGCATCGAGCGAGCAGTCGGCTGACGAGGGGCTTCAAAACGCGGGCGAAGCGCTGGGGTTGGCCGAGATTGATTCAGAGTCGTTGGATGATTTCGAGGAAGGCTTGGGTGGCATTCAAGAAGACATACGCCGATATCAAGAGGCTGCGGGCGCCCTCGGCGAATCAGAACGCATGGTGGAGAGACAGGCAGCGCGGAAGGCTGAAGCACAAGAACTGCTCGATGCAGCAACGACGTCGAGCGAGTCGGCTCTCAACGGATGGCGTACATGGCTGAGCGCCAGGGATCTTGCCGAGACGCTCACGCCGAATACTTTCATGCAATTGCTGGGTCGTGTCGAGACTGCACGGGCCCAACTCACTCCCGTCGTCCAGATGCGTGACCGCATCAAGGCCATCGAGCGAGACATCTCGGAATACCGTGATCTGGTCGACGACGTAGCTCAAAGGCATGGGTTAGACCTCGACGGCGCGGACTCATCGAAGGTGTCGATGGCCGCAGACGACCTGATCAGGCGATTGGACCAAGCGAATGAAGCGGTTCTAGCACGCCAAAACGCCGCAAAGGCGTTGGAAGATGCCAGTCAGCGTCTCGGCGGCACGCAACGACGCCTTGAGAGGCTCAACATCGAGCGCAGTGAACTCATCGCCACGGCTGGCGCCGCTGACGCCGAAGACCTTCGGCGTAGAGCCGGCCAACACGAACAAAGGCAGGACCTAGAGCGACAACTCACCGAGGAGCGTGAGCACCTTCAGCGTCTGTGCCTTCCGAATCAACCTCTGCAACAACTCATAGACGCGCTGGAGCAGACTTCGTCCGAGTACCTGAGCGACGAGCTGGCCACAGTCAGGATCGAGATCGAGACGCTGGACGCTCAACGCAGCGAATTGGACGAAGAGAGGGGCGGTTTGACGACCGAGCTCGGGCGCCTGGCGACCGACGAGGCGTCCTCCGAACTGAGGGCGCGCCGAGAATCTCTCGTAGCGCAGATCAAAGTCCTCGCCGCCGAGTGGTCCAAGCTGACGATCGCCGCCACGATCCTCCAGCGCACGCGACAGAAATACGAACAGGAGCGACAGCCGGGCGTGATCCGCCACGCGCAAGAGTTCTTCGCCACCATCACCGGAGACCGGTACAGTCGCGTGTTCATTCCCGCCGACCAGCCGTCTCAGGTGTTCGTCGAGACATCAACCGGCGCGACACTGGAGCCGGAACAGCTCAGCCGCGGGACGCGAGAGCAACTCTATCTGGCGTTGCGGTTCGGGTTGATCCGTGAGTTCGGAGAGCACTCGGAGAGCTTGCCTGTGATCGTGGATGAGGTGCTGGTAAACTTCGACCCGGGCCGCGCCCACCGGGCTGCCGAGGCCTTCGCCGAGTTGTCGAAGACCAACCAGGTGTTGGTCTTCACATGCCATCCGGAGATGGTCGAGTTGTTCTGTCGGGTCTCGCCCGGCGCGCAGGTCATCGACCTTGACGCTCTGCCGTAGGCGGTGCGCGGTCGAGTGGGTTCTGCATCGGACACATGCCAGACGGCCACAGCATTGCGCCGAGCAGCCACGGCCCGTATTATGATCCGCGTCTGCGGTGCGCATCGAGCCCTGGGCGAACTTTGATCTTGGGAGACTTTTCGACATGGCAATCATGGTTACAGGCGGGACGGGATTCATAGGCGCTCGAATCATCCGGGAACTGGTCGACAGAGGCGAGGATGTCGTCTGTTTCGACATGGCGCCGCCTCGGGCCAACCTGGAGCCGCTCCTGAATCGCATAACCGTGCACCGTGGCGACATCACTCAGATATCCCACCTGATGGACGCCGCGAGTGCCAACAACGTCAGCCGGATCATCCACATGGCCGCGATGTTGCCTCCCGACACGGAAGAACGACCGCACTCTGGCATGTTCGTCAACATCCAAGGCACGAACAACGTCTTCGAGGTCGCCCGATGGGTGGGCGCTGAAAGGGTCGTATACGCGAGCTCGATCGCCGTTTACGGTGTCCAAGAGACTTTCGGCGACCGGCTCGTGACCGAAGACGACATCGCGAAACCCGTGAACGTCTACGGCATGACCAAAACGGCCAACGACTTCTCCGCGGGCAAGTACATCGACCTGTACGGCATGGACCTGCGGGGGGTGCGCATATGCACCGTTTTCGGCCACGGGCGCGTCACGGGAATGACTGGGATTGTGGGCGGTCTCCTAGCGTCGCTGCCCGCCGTGGGCAAGCCGGTGGACCTTCCGTTTTCGCCCGACGAGCCGTCCGCCATGATCCACGCCGAAGACGCCGCGCAGATCTTCGTCAGAGTCGCGCTTGCCGGCAAACTGAACCACCGAACGTACAACAGCGGCGGACACCTGGCCACCGTCGGAGACATGGCCGACGCGGTGCGGGGCTTCATTCCTGACGCCCAGATCAGCACCGGCGAGAGGCGCGTCCCACACGTGTACCTGGTGGACAACAGCCAGATGTTGGCCGACGTCGGCTACGAGATGGCCCCGCTCAGCGTGCGGATTCTAGAGCACATCAACGACGCCCGTCGCGAGGCAGGGATGCCGGACATCAGCGGCTGAAGCGTGCGCCCAGCGGCGGCTTCTACCCCGAATTGACCCGAGTCACCAGGAATGACTCGTCGGTGAACCAGAGGCCCTGGTATGTCTCCAACACGTTCCTGGTCACATCGAGGTATTCGCCGTGGCGGCTCATAGCCTCGCCAACGCGTTCGTCATCGATCTGTGCCACGTAGGTTGCGGCGTTCCAAGCCGCAAGCAACGCCGACGTGCCAATCCTGTCGGTGACTTCATCGGGGGGGACTTGCAGGAAATATCGAAACAGCGACCGGGAGTCCATGAAATCGATGAACCGAAGGTCTGGTCGGTCTTCCTGCAATTGAGTCCGCAGCTCGCGCAAGAGAATCTGCCGAGGGGTTTGGAAAGGGCTTTCGTCGGGCCATATTCGACGGATTATCTCCATGCCCGGGTCTTTGCCCGTCGATTGAACCACGGCCATGCATCCGAACGGCGCTAGACTGCGGGCCAGCGGCGCCAGCACGTTCCGCACCTTGAGGTCGGCCGGCATCCGGGCTCGGAACGGCTGGGCGGCGATCACGATGTCGTACTCGTGGGAGATGTCGCCTTTCTGAGGAATCGCGGACGCGAGCGGCCACTGGTGATCTTTCCTGTAGATGACCAATACCGACGGGTCTTTGTACAGCGGGTTGCCCGTTCTCTTGCTCGGTCGTGTCTGCCACCAGTCGTCTATCAGACCGCCGAGGCTTCTGATCTGCTCGTCGAAGGCAAAGGCTGAGTCGCCTTCGAGTTGGACTTCTTGCCAGTTGAGCCGTTCCCGCGCGGACTTCGACCTCGGAAAGAGCCTCGGCGCCTCGGAGTAGGTCATGTTGGTCAGGACGAGCACCGTCAGCGGGTGCTCGTGGAAACGGTCGGCCATCTTGTCGAGGCTGATCCGAACGTCCTGATAGCTGATCTCTTTGGCAACCACCTGGAAGGGCACGATCGGGTAGCGGTGGTGGAGATGCCTCATCACACGCGTGAGCACGGTGGCGTCGCCCATGCCCGCGTCGAACAGGCGGAATGCGGGCGGTGTCGGTCTTACGTGCGTGGTGTCCATCGCCACGCGCTCCGCGATGGCCTGCTTCTCGTTGCAGGTGTTCACGAACAGCAGGTACTTCTCCCGGTTGTCGTAAAACCGGAATGGACTGTCAGCTTGCGATCCCGTGGTCATATCCCCGTCCGTCGGCTCCCTGGTCCAAGCATGGATCCGGTTTCATCAACCCGGCGAGAGGCCGGCGCCCTCTAGGATTTTGGGAATCCGCGACTCCCATCCGATGGCCATTATGTGCACGCCGTGGCACATCGACGAGATTTCGTTGATCGTACGGGCCGCGATCTCGATGCACTTGGCGCCCTTGTCTTCCGCGTCGTCGAGCTCTCGGATCAAGCCGTCGGGCACTGACACGCCCCAGAGGTTAGCATTCAGATTGCGCGCCATGTCGCCCGATTTCAGAAGGATCATGCCAGCCAGCACTGGAATGTCGAACGCCTTGGCTTCGCTCATGAACGCGTCGAACGCTTTGGAATCGTACACGGCCTGCGTCTGGAAGAACTCAGCGCCGGCCGCGATCTTCTCCTCCATGCGTTTCAACTCGCCCTCCATGTCCGGCGAGCCGGGGTTGCACACGGCGCCAACATGGAGCTCCGGAGCGCCTCTGAGTTGGGCGCCCATCATGTCGGTCCCCGATCGGAGCGAGCCTATCGCTTCCAACAACTCGATCGTCTCGATGTCGAAAACCGGTGTTGCGTCGGGATGGTCGCCTGCCTGGGGGTTGTCGCCCCGCATGCAAAGGAGGTTCGTGATCCCGAGTGCGGATGCGCCGAGAAGATCGGCCTGGATGGCGATCCGGTTCTTGTCGCGGCAGGTGATCTGAAGGATCGGCTCCAATCCTTCGTCGAGCAGCATGTGGGCCGCGGCGACCGGCGCCATCGTCATCCGCGAGCTGGCTGAATCCGTTACGTTGAACGCGTCCACCAAACCCTTGAGAGGCGCTGCCCGCCGAAGCATCGGCCCGAGGTTCGTGCCCTTCGGAGGGTTGAGTTCCGTGGTCACCGCGAATTTGCCGGACTTCAAGACACTTGCGAGTTGGTTCAACACGACCCTTCTGCAACTACCGTCGACGACCTGTCTCGATGCGTTTGACATTGTATTGCATTGGCGGACGTGGTGGGCGTGTCCTCAGGTTGACTCCGACTGCATCGCAGGTAAACGAGTATGATGAGGCTATCGGAGCCGTCGCCCAGCCGCGCCTCCACCGTGGGAGATGAGCGTCACGCACGTCGTCACAGGAGCTTTCGGGTACACCGGCAAGTACATCGCACGACGTCTTCTGGACGCCGGACACGAAGTGCGCACTCTGACTGGCCATCCCGGCCGGCCGGACCCGTTCGGAGGTCGCGTCGGCGTGTCGTCCCTCGATTTCGACAACGTGCAGGAGCTCCGACGCGCGCTGGACGGCGCCGACACTCTGTTCAACACTTACTGGATACGATTCGCCAAGGGCGAGCTCACGCACCAACAGGCCGTGCGGAACATCCGGGCGTTGATTCAGGCCGCTGTGGAGGCCGGCGTCCGCCGGATCGTCCACGTCAGCATCACGAACGCGACCAGGGATTCGCCGCTGCCGTACTTTCGGGGCAAAGCCGAGATCGAGGACGCCATCCTGCAATCAGGAATGTCCTATGCAATACTCAGGCCGACTTTGATATTCGGGATTGAGGACATCCTCACGAACAACATCGCGTGGCTCTTGCGGCGCTTCCCCTACACCCGATTTTCGATTCAGGGCGATACCGGGTGCAGCCGATATTCGTCGACGACCTGGCCCGGCTTGCCGTCGAGTTGGGAGAGCGGAACGACCACATGGCGCTTGATGCGGTGGGACCGGAGGTGTTCACGTACGAAGCAATGGTACGTCTCATCGCGACCAAGACAGGAGCCCGCTCAAAGCTTGTGCACGTGAACACACGCCTGGCGATGTTCGCATCGAAGTTGATCGGCCTGATGGTCCGCGACGTCGTGCTAACGAAAGACGTATTGGACGGCCTCACGGCCGATCTACTGGTGTCGAAGTCCGGCGAGTCCCCGCCCGGCACAACCCGCCTCTCCGATTGGCTGGACACGCATGCCTCGGAACTCGGGGTGCGGTACGCGTCGGAGCTGGCGCGGCACTACAAGTAGCGGCAGGGCTGACCAATGCACGCCACCGGTTCAGGCATCGGCGTCCAAGGGCGTCGGAATGCGTCACGAACCTTGACGCTCGGAATATGTGCCACAAGCCGGCGTGGTGATCCATACGCGAGACTGTCATATGACGTAGCCGCGGTCCATGGCCCAGTCGATGGAGGCGGGTATTGTTCAACATCGCTTTCCAGGGACCTGAACTCCCCGTCGACCCGATTGAGGCCGTCATGATCGACACCCGTGCCGCGCATCGACATGCAGACGTCGGTCAGCTAATTACAAGTTCGCGAGACATCGACTGCCGCCTGGCACACTCCCCCACTGTCCCTTACACAGTTCCTGGCATGGCACAAGCCGCCGACGGCGCGTAATCATTCCAGTGACAAGATATTGCCCAGTGTCCCGATTGCGCCCGAGGCTTGACTAGCCGCGTTTGACGCGGTGTCAGCTCTGTACACATAAGCCTTGTCCGGCTCCAACTCTTCCATGTAGAGCACTTCCTCGTGTCCGGGGTACTTGATGACCATGGCATACCAGTCAGGACCCGGCAGAATGATCTCGGTGTATCCGCGCTGGTCGGTCTTCGAACGTCCGCCGCCCACAAGCGCCACCTCGGCTTCAGGCACCGGCTTACCTTCGTGATCGAGTACTCTGAGCGTGCTTGGCCTGCCAATCAGGGTCGCGTCGGGGATCTTTTCCACTACGTCTTTCTCGTACACTCCTGGCTTCCTTGGCGCAGTCCATTCCGGGCCGTATTTCAGGCGCAGGTATTCTTCGGGTGGATTCGGCACGAAGAACTGCTCGCCTAAGAATTCGATCTCTTTGGGCCGGGTGAACATGTCGGCGGGAATCTCAATGCCCGGATAGATGTTTATGACGGCGTCGTCGACATACATGCATTCCCAGGTTACTCTCACGTAGTCTTTCATCGTCTGCAAGGCTTGGGCGTGGTTGCCCGGCAGCTCACGGGCAACAAAGCCTTTGTGCCTGAAGGCCTCCTCGATGCCAGCCATCGACTCTCCCGTCAGGCCGTTGACGCCGATCACTGAAATCAGATCGACATCGTCATCCCACGGAATGAGGGCATTGTCTCTGGTCGCCCCAAGACACGTGCCGGAGCCAAGCAAGAACACGACCCCCAATCGGTCCATGATCTGTTTGGCTTCCTTCAGATTGTTTTCTGCCGCAACCACGTCTATCGGTGGGTTGTATTTGTTGACATACTCCAGGGTTTCCATGTCCGAGCCATTGCCTAAAGACATTCTTCCCTCCCTGTCCAAGAATCTCTGTCGATTGAGCAGGAGATTCCGAGGTTCGGTGGAATCTCCCAACCGTTTTGATCATCCAGAATGACATGGGCCATAATACGGCTTCTTGACCGTGTGAACTGTCCGTATTAACTCGAAGGGTTTGCCTTTGTGATGGAACCGCCTCTCGATTGAGCATCGCAACCAGGCGTCCCATGCCCATCCCGCATTCGCCAGGCACGTACTTCCGATCATGCGAATAGACCGCCGGTGACGCGTCTTGATGATCGCCACAAGCCATGCATGTGCGCACTGATCTCGTCAGAGCTGGTGCGACACTCCCAGCGATGATCGGCCTGGCCGATAACCGCGGTCAAGAATACTTTGATCTCCCGAGGAGTCGAACGTGCGTCAGGCAAATCGTGCAGGATGCACTACCGCGTCTCGTGGAGCCATCCGACGGAGGGATAGAGTCGGCGCCCAGCCGTTAGTCGGCGAAGATCATCGCCTAGCCAGGCCGGCGCCTGACTGTGCGATTGCGGTAGCCTCCGGGTTTGCGTCGACAGGCGCATTTTCGCCCCGGCCGTTCAGGCGCCTCGGGACTTGGCATTCCACGGCGGACTAGCCCATGTGAGGAATCATTTGGACGCCCTGCCATCGTTCCTTCCGCTTCAGCTTGTTGATCGGGTTTTGGAACTCACAGGGCACTTTCGTCTGGCACAGGCCGCAGCCGGCTACGCTCGTTTCGTTGACATAACCGTCTTTCAGCGCCTCGGATGAGTAACCGATGTCTTTCAGATACTGCTGGCACTTGATCTTGTCGTGGCCCTTCTCCGAGATGGCGTCGGCAGGGCATCGGATGATGCAAGCTCGGCAGTTGACTCCCGCATCGAACAGGCAGTTTGCGTACGGCCCTGTGGCCGTCCTCGTGCTCGCGGGCAGTTCGAGATCGGTGACAACACTCCCAACGCGATGGGCGATTCCGACCTCAGTGATCAATCCATCGGAAAGACTGAACGTGCCGTGCCCCGCGGCGTATGCCGCATGCCGCTCGGACCAATTCGAATACGGGCCTTTCTCATTGGCAAATGTCTTGAAATAAGACTGCATGAATGGCGCTGCCGCCATGTAGCCCATGCCGACAAGAAGTTCGGCGACATGATTGCGCAATGTTTCGTTGAACTTCTCGCCATACCAGCGGGTGTGAGACCAGAGTCTCCCAGGGACTTCCGTCTCGGCACGGTTGGACTTTCGGGTCCCTTCGGCAGCGGGGAGAATCCAGCTAATGACCGATACGCGCCCGTAAACATCTTCCGGCTTTTTGTCATAGGCTTGGGCCAGCGCTTCGCGAGGCGTCAGGTGAGTGGGAGCGATAATGGATTTGTATTGATCGAAGAGGGGATCATCGCCGTCAGCATACTTCACAAGCGGCTCACGCCACATGACATAATCGTCTACGAACGGAAGACGATTTTCCGGACTGGTTCGCACAAATTCCTTGATTTCTTGCTCTACATACTGTGCCGGATCGGCGTGAAGCCTTTCCGCAGCCGTTGGCGCTAGACTCATTCGTGCCTCCTGGTTACCCGCTTGGATTACGTGCACCCTGCGTCAGTTCATGTTCGCTGCCAGACGTCATGGGTGTTGGCGCCAGGCAGTGCTTGGCGAGGGTCATTGTAGTTTCGCTCGCCAACACTGTCAATGTCCTGCCATAGCCCACAAACCGATGCATCGGCGTCGAAAACTGTCGCTTGTTGGACGCGGACGGAGTTTTCACAACGCTTCCATTTTCGCTCAATTCGTCCGGACAGACACTTCGCTCTTATTGAGGATCGCGTGACCCGGAGATATCGTAGAACCCACACGGATTGTTAGTCGGAAAGCGCGGGCGGCGTCGGCGCAAATACTGCGGCCGCCCGCATCGCCAATTGAATCGAGTGGAGATTGGCATGCAGACCGCAACATTCATCGCCGACTGCCTGAAAGGCGTGCAGATTCGCCTGACGGGCTCGTGCAGCGGATTGACCCGAGAGCAGGTAGTTTGGCGCCCTACACCACGGTCGAACAACATCGGTTTCGTTCTGGGGCACATGGCTAGGGCCGAGGACAACATGCTTAGCGAGATCCGCGCTCTGACTCCGCTGTGGGTTGTCGACGCATGGCACGAGCGGTTCGATCAGCCGGTGGACGCTCCGGACCCGGGCGACAGGATGGGCCTACGGAGCCTGAACATCCCCGAACTGCGGGTCCTCACGTCCTACCTGGCAGCGGTCCATAATCGGAGCCTGACTTACTTGGCGTCATTTGGCGAGGCTGATCTTTCCGTCGCTCCGGACCCGACGTAGCCTGGTCGCACGAGAGCAGCCATTCTCAGGCACATGATCACCCACAAAAACCATCACCAAGGTCAAATCGATTTCATTCGCGGCTTACAAGAGGAAGCATGGGACCTGCCTCGGGGCACGGGGATAGTTCTGCCGTCGTAGGCTGGGCCGCGATCCGATCAGGCTTGGGCCAGAGACGCACGAGCCGGAGCGAACACCACGAAGATCGTCATGTCCTCCGTGATCGAGTGGAAGCGGTGCTCGACGTGCCGCGCCACGAACACGACGGTGCCAGGCCCAACCGGTCTGTCTTCTTCCCCGACTCGAATCGCTCCCTTCCCGGACACCACGTAGTAGACCTCGTCCTCGGTGTGGGGTTGCTGCGTGTCGACTCCTCCGGCCGGCAACGCGTAGACCCCAGTCGACATCGCTGGAACGTTCAGGAATTCGAGGTGCCGCTCTCCTGATCGCTCCCGTTGTTGCTCCAGATCTCCAAACTCGAACGCATCCATAACAACCCATCCTCCTCACTGTCTTGTTTGAGCAGCGTATTCCTATCGCACAAAGTCGCGATGCTCTCTATGGAGCGCTTGTATCCCCGTTCTTCGGTGTCCGCCGCGACGGCCCCGGCGCAGAAATCCGAGCCGTCCACGCGCCTGGTTGGCGACAGTATGACCAAGCGGATGTCGGAAACCCAAGTAGACGGCTGCAGACAATCCGGCAACGCGTCCGGTCTCCAGCGCCACCGCGCCGCTCTCGACACCAGCCGCATCGCCGCACACGAACAGGCCGGACTTCGTCGTAGCCATGCCGCCGTCGTGAACCGGAGTTGGTCCGCCGAGAACATCGATGTCTAGCGCGGGGCATCCGGCGGAATCCGCCAGCGTCGCGTCAGGGAATCTCCGCAGCGCGAACAACAGCGCGTCGGCGCCCAGCTCTCGTGAGCGGCCGCCATCTTCTTCGGCCAGGGATCGCACTCGGACTCGTTCGAATCGGTCATGCCCGATCGCGCGCACGACCCGCGTCGAGGTCAGCATCTCGACTCCCCGATCTCGAAGTGGCGCTGCGTTGAGCTCCCTGCCCTCGACCTGCGGCGACTCGTCGACGATCGCAAGGACCTCGGCGCCGGCGTCCAACAGGTTTTGGGCGATGAGCAAGCCTGAGTTGTCCGATCCGACAACGACGATGCGGTCGCCAACTCGGCGGCCTTCGATGTTCAGCGCAGCTTGAGCGTCACCCGCCCGCATCACGCCGTTGAGGTCGGAACCGTCGAAACGAGGCAGCGGCTCCGTTGACCCTGTGGCCAGCACGACCGCCTGCGCCGTGATCGGTGAGTCGGAGCCGGCGAATTGAACCGACCATGTCAGACGAGTTGGACTTGTTTTTGGGTGTTGGGCTACCGCTGTCACGTTGACGCCTGACCGAACTTCTGCGCCTGCTTTCCTGACGTCGCTCGCAAGGACGCCAGCGATTTCGAGCCCCGTCGCTCCCGAGAATCCCCTTCCGGGCCCTTGGAGGGGCTGCGTCTGGAGGCCCAACATGCCTCCCGGCCAATCGAAGCGGTCGAGTACGACGACGGATGCCCCAGCCTGGGCGGCGATCGTAGCGGCCGTCAGCCCTGCCGGGCCGCCGCCTACCACCGCGATGTCCGGACCCGCTCTGCCTCTCAATACTGGCGTCTCCAATAGATCGACCGGCGCGCTTGCCGCCGTCAGAGGCCACATTATATACTTGGCGCGTCGTTCAAGGGGGTGGAAATTGAGCACGAATCCGCGGCCAGATCAGTCACAAATCATGGTCCGACGCGCCGCGCCGGACGATGCCGAGCACATCATCGGCTTCCAGCAGAACATGGCGATGGAGACCGAGGGCAAGACGCTCGACCCAGCGCTGATCGCCGCCGGCGTCGCGGCGGTGTTCGAGTCCGACGACAAGGGTTTCTACCTCGTCGCCGAATCCGGCGAGCAGGTCGTCGGCAGCCTGCTCGTTACGTACGAGTGGAGCGATTGGCGCAACGCGACGTTCCTGTGGATTCAGAGCGTCTACGTGCACGCCAACTGGCGTCGGACAGGCGTCTACACGGCGATGCACGGGCACGTCAACGCCATCGCCACGTCCCGAGACGACATCTGCGGAATCCGGCTTTACGTGGAGCACGAGAACCGCATCGCGCAGCAAACCTACAACAACCTGGGCATGTCCGAAGCCCACTACTACATGTACGAAGTCGACTTCGTGCTGTAGACGCTCCGACCAATCCTCGTTCGAACTGTGGCGGCATGGCTGCCTCGAACGGTCGCCGTTGAACACGAAAACGGCGCAAGCCCGACATGCCATCCTGAACGAAGTGAAGGATCTGGGGCCACGCAGGCGAACAACCCTCGTGCGGCGCTGGACCACTCTTCGGGAATCGTCGCGATGGCCAATCCGAAGCAGCCGCTGGAATCGCGTCGAGCGACAGCCCCAATCCATATCGAGGTGCAACTGACCATGCTCACTGATGAAGTCCGGGCGTTCGTATCCGAGAACAAACAAGCCGTGTTGACGACATTCCGGAAGAACGGGGCCGCCCAAATGAGCATCGTCACCGTGTGCCCGTACGGCGACGGGGTCGGGTTTTCGACGACAACCGACCGGGCGAAGCTGGTCAACGCTCGACGGGACCCGCGATGTTCGCTGCTGGTCTCGAAACCTGACTGGTGGGGTTTCGTCGTCCTCGAAGGCCAGGCGCAAGTCCTGGCGCCGGACAACACCGACGCCGATGAACTCCGGCTGACCCTTCGCGGCGTGTACCGAGGCGCGGCCGGCAAAGAGCACCCGGACTGGGACGACTACGACGCGGCCATGGTGCGGGACAGCCGCGCCGTCATGATCGTCGTGCCCGACCGCGTCTACGGCACGGCGCTGTGATCGAGGTGTGACGAGATGCCAGGCCAACCCAACATTCTGGTCATCATGTCCGACGAGCACGGTCCGATGTGGAGCAGCGCGTACGGGCACCCGTTCGTGCGCACGCCGAGCATGGACCGGCTGGCCGACCAGGGCGCCACGTTCGACGCCGCGTACTGCAACGCGCCGCTGTGCGTGCCGTCGCGGCTCTCGTTCATGACCGGACGCTACGTGTCGAATTGCGGCGGCTACGACAACGCCACACCGCTTCCGAGCGACACGCCGACTTGGGCGTATGCTCTGAGATCGGCGGGCTACGACGTGGTCCTGTCCGGCAAGATGCACCTGATCGGCGACGACAACCTGCACGGATTTCGGGAGCAGCTCGCTTACGATCCCCACGGCGGAGGCACTGGGGACATCGACGCGGCTCGGCGGCTGGGACTGGCCAGCGGAGGCCAGCATCCGATCTACCTCTGGCGCGACGGCATGCCGGCCGCGGATGCCCCGTGGCCCAGCATCGGTGAGGCGCGGGCGGGCAGAGGGCCGATGATCGACGCCGACGACGCCATCGAAGAGGCGGCGCTCGCGTACCTGAGAGAGCCTGCGAGACGTGACCAGCCCTTCGCCCTGTGCGTCGGGTTCGTCGCGCCGCACTTCCCGTTCATCGTGCCTGAGCCGTACTTCTCGATGTACTACCCCGAGCACGGCGATCTGCCGGATAATCCGCCAGGCCACCTGGACAACCTCCCTGCTGCCGTGCGTCGCCTCCGTCAAATGTTCGACTTCGACGGCAACTCGGATGAGGACATCCGCCGGGCGAGGGCCGCCTACTACGGCTTGATCACGTACATGGACGACAAGATAGGACGACTTCTCGACGCGCTCGCGGAGCAGGGGTTGGCCAAGAACACTGCACTCATCCATACATCCGACCATGGCGAATCGCTCGGTGAGCACGGCCTTTGGCGCAAGATGAACTTCTACGAGCAGTCGGCACGAGTCCCGCTTCAGATTGCGTGGCCCGGAAGAATCGAGGGGGGCCAACGCTTCTCAGGCGCCGCATCGCTAGTGGACGTGACGGCGACCGTCATGGAGATCGCGGGCTGCGACCCAGACCATGTGGCCGCGATGCAACTCGACGGAGATTCACTGCTGCCGCTGCTACGCGGCCAATCCGCCGAGTGGAAGGACGAGGCGTTCTCAGAGCACCTCGCCCACGGCACCGACCGGGCGCGGGCGATGATCCGGCGAAGCAAGTGGAAGCTGTGTTACAGCCACGGATCTCCCCCGGACATCGAACTCTACGACCTCGAGTCGGACCCGGGTGAGTTCGACAATCTCGCGGACCATCCCGCGCACAAAGCAGTAAGGGATGAGCTCATCGCACGAGTGATGGACATCTGGGGCGACCCAGACCGGCTCACGGCAGAGATCGAGGCAGGGCAGCAATCACGCCTGATGATTCGCGAAGTGCTGGGAGACAGCCCGATCTTCTGAATCGCTTGCCGCGACCCGAGGTTGCCGCTACTTGGTTGCGACACCGACAATAACGCGACTCGGAAACTCGTATCCTCTGTCAGTCTTGTACGGCGCGGCGTTGTCTAACGTCATCTCTCGAATCTTGTCCTGCGTCTGTTGCGGCAGTTTCGACAGTTCGAACATCTCCCAGCCTGTTTCGATCACCGGATCTAGATTCTCCAGGTGCAGGGTCAACTCGTGGGCATTGACGTCGCAGTCGCCGAATTCGGTTTCCTGCAACAGGTCGTCGAAATCCGCTTCAGTGGCCTGAGTTGAGATCGGGCCGTGCGGTCGCTCATCTCGAATTGTATGGTAGGTCGTCAAGGCGTCCAAGAATCCGCCGAATCCACCAGTCTGCGCGCTCGGACCCGCGAATACGAGGCGACCGTTGGGCTTGAGCACTCTGTGGATTTCCGCGCATACAGCCTCGGGTCGGGCGAAGTGGTGGAAGACAAAGTTGACCAGCACGGCGTCGAACGTACCGGCGTCAAATGGGAGGCGTTCGGCATGTGCTTCTCTGAACTCAATGTTCGGGTGCAGTTCACTTGCCACCTTGACCATCTCCGGGGCCAGGTCAACGCCCGTCGCCTCGGCGCCGGTGTCAGCCATCATTTTGGTGATATGGCCCGGACCGCAGCCAATTTCGAGGGCGCGGCTCTCGCTCGTAAGGTGAGCAGCTTCGATCAGGATGTCCACCGCGAGCGTCGTGAGCTTTGCCGCACGATCGATGTAAGACGCCGCCGACCTGTTCCACGTGTCGCGTTCTATCTGCGTGATCGCATCTGCATCGTGCTGGTTCATGTCTTGCTCCTATCGCTGCAGAGAGTCGATCGTCGACGATGTGGCAGATCACCGCACGCTTGGATGCGCGCGCCGGATGGCATTACGCCGCAAGTCTACCTTTGCGGCTCGATGATCACCTTCAACGAATCCCGCGCCTCGGCTGTGAGGTTGAAGCCGAGGCCCGCCTCGGCCAGGCCGAGCCGATGAGTGATCATCTCGCCCACCCGGACGCTCCCCGCAGCGATCAACTCTAGCGCGGCGGCCAGATTGGCGGGAGAGGCGGCGTATGTGGTGGTGAGCGTGACGTCGTTTCGGAAGAAAGTATCGTTGATCGACACTGGAACGGTGACGCCCGGCTCGGTAGGCGCGAAGAACAGAACCGTGCCTCCGCGTTCCACCGATCGCAACGCCTGATCCAATGCCTGCGCAGCTCCGGTGCACACTATGACCAGATCGGCCAGACGGCCGTCGTTGACCTCGCGAAGTCGGGCAGGTATGTCGTCGCGTGCCGAGAACGCATGACCGGCGCCAAACTTCCGCGCCGCATCAAGCCTGTACTCGACCAGGTCCGTGGCCGCGATTCGACCGGCGCCCAGCGTGTGAGCCAGGTTGACGTGGAGCAAACCGGTTAGGCCGCTGCCCAGGACGAGCACGCTCTGACCGGGCCGAATGTTGGCTCGCTCCTGTCCTCGCAAGACGCAGGCCAAAGGCTCGGCGAACGAAGCGTCTTCGAAAGTCATGCCGTCCGGAATCTTGAACACCCCGCGGTCGACGTTGATGGCCGGCGCCCGAAGATACTCGGCGAAGCCGCCCGGGTCGAAGCTGGTTTGACGCAGGGTGTCGCAGACGGTGTGACGGCCGCTCAGGCAGTAGTGGCAGGTGTTGCAAGGCACATGATGCGTGACGACAATGCGGTCGCCCACTCTGAAGCGCTGCACCCCTTCGCCCGCTTCGACGACCTCACCGGCAACTTCGTGACCCAGCACGGCGGGCGCCTTCTCGACGCGATACCATTCCATGACGTCGCTGCCGCAGATGCCGCTCGCCTCGACTCGCACCAGCAGCTCACCGGGACCGATTTCCGGCGCCGGCGCCTCCTCCAGTCGCACGTCCTGGTTGGTGTAGTACATCGCGACGCGCACGAAGACTATCTCTCCAGGATGAGGTGGATGGCGCGGTTGGTTGAACCTGTTCTCGACATCACACTGACACGGGCGAAAGCATTGCGTCTCCGGCCTTGGCCGTCTCGAACACCTCTTGAGCTTCCTGTACCGAGCCGTTTCCGTGGATTATGTGATCCAGAGCCCGCATCATGGGCACGGGGTGCTCGCTCTGCCAGACGTTCCTGCCGAGATTGATCCCGATGGCGCCGTTTTGAATGCCGTCGTGCACGAACTCGAGAACCTCAAGCTCCGTGTCCGCCTGAGGTCCGCCAGCCATCACCACGGGAACGGGGCAGCCAGCCACGACCTTGTCGAATCCGTCATCGCACCAATAGGTCTTGACGACCCGAGCTCCCAGTTCAGCGGCGATGCGACAAGCCAACGCGAGGTAGCGGGAGTCCCGTTTATCCAGCTCTTTGCCGACCGCGGTAACCGCCATCACCGGGATGCCGTACTTCTCGCCCGCGTCCACCAGCTTGCCCAGATTCAGCAGCGACTGGCGTTCGTACTCGGTGCCTATGAAGAGCGAGATGCCCAGGGCCGCAACATTCAGCCGAAGGGCATCCTCGATTGCGGTGGTGATCCCTTCGTTGGCCAGGTCTGCGCCAACCGTGCTCGTTCCGCCGGAAACCCGCAGAATGATCGGCTTGGCGCTCGCGGGGTCCAGGCACGAACGCACGACGCCTCTGGTGGCGAATACGGCGTCGGCATACGGAAACAGCGGCTCGATTGTCTTGCCCGGTTCCTCCAGATTGTGGGTCGGGCCCAGGAAGTATCCGTGATCGATGGGCATGAATATGCACCGACCGTCCGGTCGGATAAGCTGAGCCATACGGTTTGCCATTCCCCAATCCATGGTCACGTGGCGCCTTCTTTCTTCGATTGCGACAGCAGCGTCAGTCCCGCTCGTCAATCTTTTGATGTCGGGTGATCCCGGCCTCGCCGCCATTATACAGGCAGAAGCATCGCTCATCCATCGGCCAGGAGGCTCGAATAGCCGATCTCGGGGTCGATGGGACGCACCTAGCCATCTAAAAGAATTTCACAGCCCCGAGGCTCGTTTTCGCTGCGACGCCGAGAAGAACCGGACGCGCGCGTTGTGCTACGATTAAGGCCCACACACGCGTGCCGAAGTGGCGGAATGGTAGACGCGGCGGTCTCAAAAACCGTTGGGAGTTAAATCCCGTG
>DCWO01000167.1 GCA_002328865.1 Dehalococcoidia bacterium UBA2160
AGAGAGAGCAAGACATATGCCAATAGCCGCGATCGACGCCCGCCGTCGCGCTTCGCGCCGCAATCGTGCGGATGACCGCGTACAATCCTACGCCGATCGCCGATCAATCGTCCCGGCAACGTTTCACAATGGGACGTCGCGGCGCAAAACGGGACGAACTCCAGCCGCCGATACGGCTACGGGCGTTCGTCTATTGGCCGCAGACATGGCATCACGGCGATCCGCGATCTCACCTCGCGGCTCATTTGTAGTCGATGTCGTAGCGATCGAGTTTACGGTACAGCGTACTCCTTGCTATGCCTCATAGGTTAGTTCTTAAGCGGCGACATGAACATGGACGAGACCGAGTTTGAGTCGTCCAGATTTTTTGTCGCGCTCAGGTTTAGCCCTTGCGGCGTTATCAGCCAGGTAACGCAAGGCGCGTTGGAGTGGCTGTTTCAACGCGTTTGGACGATGTATTAACGCGCGTAATACCGCCGCGAGCACGTGATGAAGACACTTGGCGACGGTATGGGTCGACATAGCGACGTTGAATATTCGCTCGGTCGCATGAGCGCAATAGCGGTTGAGTGTAGCGGCGCATAGCGCCGCCCAGATCAGCCCTTCTGCGATGTGCGGTTTAGCGGTATCAAAGGCTCTGAGATTGGCGTAGGACTTCCACTCTTTGAAGAGGAGCTCTACCTGCCAGCGCAATCGATAGGCGTCGCTGACGTGCTCGGCACTAAAGCTGTTGGCGTTGAGATTGGTAATGAGATAACGAGGCGCCGCGCCTTTTTTGAGGTTGGGATGGATGACTAAGCGGCAGAGCCAGGGACCGTTCAGCCCATCGAATTCCACCACCATGTCGAGGCAATCGAATCGCTTTACTTTCGGTAAAACCGCTTTCAAACGTTGAGCCTCAAGACATTTAACCCGCCGTCCATTGCTCTGGCGTGCTTCGTGGATCAGCGGATTAATAAGCTGACCTGCGCGCACGATGAAATGGCCACCGGCGATATCGAGGGTTTCAAAGTAAGGCCGCTCGAAGTAACCTCGATCGGCCAGTAACAAACCGCCGACCACGCTTTCAACCGGCGGCAAGAACTGTCGCTCTGCCGAGCTATCAGGGCTGAGCACAATCCGGTTCACTGTCTCACTGAATAGGTCGAGATCGGCATGGAGTTCCACAGCGGCGGGACTGAGCTTCGTGAATCGACCGGGGAAGGCGTCTGCCAAAGCGGGTTTCAATGCAAACGAAGTGCCGTCTTGGATCCGAATGTGGTCGAACTGCGCAAACGGACTGTCGGGTGCAAACCGTAGTACCTCGCAAGCCAGACTATTGAGCAATTCGCTTAACAGCGCTTGCATAAACAGCGGAAACTGTCTCTTAGCCAGTTGATTATGAAATGGTTTGTAGCGTATCTGCGTCGAGCAAAGTGCGTTGAATGCGCGCTGAATGTCGGCAATGCATTTCGCCGAATGACCGGAAAAGCTTTCGATCAAACTGACCGCTAATCGAAAGGGCGTAATTTCTCTTTCACGACGACAGAATCGCGTGGCCCGCCCCAGATCGTTGAGCGCTCGCTCGCCTAAGGTCCGTTTTAACTGCCGGCTGACCATGTTAATTTGGCGATGCTCCATCCGAAACCCCCAGATCACGAAGTTGATTGGCGTTGATTTCATGATCTGATCGGGTGGAGCGCTTTTGGTTCCCTCTCTTTTCAATGGCTTATAAGATCCGACCTATGAGCGCTGCCTAACGAATAAGGCTGAGTGATCCCCACGAATTATGCATGCTGAGCACTCGTATTGATGAGTTGTGGTAAAGCGTTCATAGCGGCGTAAAGATCTCGTGTCGATAATCGTAATCGCGTACTTTTAAACATTCGTCTGCCAAGAAAGAATATGGACAACACGGGTTTGCGCGATTCGGTATTCGCCTGGAAGTGCTTCATCCAATCATTCGCTTTCGCCGCCAGTCCCATCAGCCAGGTCGCTAACATCGCAAGGGTCGTGATAAGCAGCAGATTTTCCAATCGCTCGGTCGATTGAGAACGCGCATACTGGAGTCCATAGCCCCAGCGGTGGCTTTTGAGGTCGCGGAAGGTTTCTTCAATCTGCATTCGCTTTTCATACGCGCGAACGACACGGCGGGCCGACCAAGTCTTCGGTGACAAGGAAGTCGCCAACAACCACGGCTCGCGTGCATGTACCCGAGCGCGCTCGCCATTTGGCACCAGGCGGGAGGGCTTACGTGGACGCCCGGGACCCCTTTTCAGTGCCTTGTACAAATGGAGATAACAAGCATACGGCCAATTCAAAGATAACCAGTAGCGACCCAGATAAGTCGGCCTACGTGTCGCCTTGTAATACAATGAACGCGTGTATTTCCAGCTCTCAGCGCCGTCAGCGCAGTATTTCACCTCATTGCGAACCCGACCTATCCAATCCCAACCAAACGACGACACTGTCTTGAACCATGGCCCTCGAAAACCGGCATCTGTAATCACAATCGGACAGCATGATGATGGAACTACAGTGTGCAGACGTTCAAAGAACTTGCGATGTGTTTTCGGATTGTTGTAACGCTTCAGTGGATGTACTTCCTCATAGATCGTCATCGCCCGACCACCGATAGGGACGGCCGCCTTTAGCATCAAATGACCGCGGCCAATCTCAACATCAGACCAATCCACGATGATCCAAGGCCGCTGCGTGCGACTCAGCAGCCAATGCGCCATTACCCTGTACAGCGATAGCCTGTCCTCGTGCAAATGCTGGTTCCCTACCAATCGGTCCGCACATTTGATCCCGTGTTTCTCATAGGTCCCAGAACCTATATTGCGCCCGATCTCAGTCAGTGTTGCTTTACCCCCATCCAACAGCCCCTGAACGATTTTCACGACAGCGCCAATTCGCGCGCTATGAATGAACGAACAGTTGCTTCGAAGCCATCTTTCCAACAAGCTAATCGTGTGCATGCTGCCACTCTGATCATAATTGAAGTGTGCTAACGACGATTAGATCAGATGGCAGCGTGTACGTCTACCCAATAACTTATTGTTTCCTCTCAATTTCATCCTTAATTTCGTGGGGATAGCTCAGCGAATAAGGATAGATTGCGCGCAGCCGCGATCTTATCCCGTGGTTGGACGAGCCCGGCGAAGTCGTCGGACACTATAATAAGGAAATAGCTTTTTTCAATTGCGCTCGAGTCGAGTGGTGGTGGTGAAGCACTCGGTCGTTCAGGCGAGCGCGGGCCTTAGCCTGCTGGAAGGCCAATCGAAGTGGCACAGTGGTTCAAGAGGCGTTCAGTTTCTCCGGTGTTGAGTAGCTTGAGGGTTTGGTTAAGCGAAGCCGCTTAACCGGGCCGCCAAGACGGTCGGACAAAGGCCATGATCCGCATAGGTGATTGACACTTGGGGCAGATAAACACGGGCCTGGGTCGTGGTGGTTGGGGATCAATCACGACGCGCAACACGAGTTGCACGAGGATGAGTCGTTGTTTGGCGTTGCCGTGCAAGAAGCCATAATCTCTGACGCGGCGAAAGCCTTTAGGTAAAACATGCTGCAACACGAGCATAAGAAAGCTCTCACCGGCGAGGGTCCGGGTTTGGGTTTTGCCGGTGGCGCTATCGATATACTTGAAAGTGACCTTGCCGTATCGATTGGCAATGATATTCTTTTCGCTGATGACGCCGCGGTAGAGATAGACAGACAAGTATTGCAAAGCGGCCTTGCCTTTGCCGACGTGCTTGCAGTCGACCACCCACTTCTTCGGCAGGTCAGTGGGAATGAGGAGGCCGGCGTCGTTGATAGTCGCGAGGAAGCGAGCCCGAAACACCTTGGCTAAGGCAAAGGCGTTGAACAGGTAACGGCCTTTTTTCTTGATCCATTGTCGCTTTGCTTGATGGACCCCACCGGCGGGCACGATGACATGGAGATGGGGGTGAAAATCGCGCCGCCGGGAATGGGTATGGAGGACGGCGGTCATGCCGATATCGGCGCCGAGATGTTTGGGGTTTTGGCCGAAGTCTTTCAAGGTGGAGATGGCGGTGTTAAAGAGGATGTTGTACACCACGGTTTGATGGCGCCAGGCGAGTTCCCTGAGTTCAAAGGGCAAGGTGAAGGTGATCATGAAGTACTCGACCGGCAGCAGCTTGAGCCGTTGACGGTCCAGCCACTGGTTGGCGGCATGGTTTTGGCATTTCGGGCAACTGCGGTGTCCGCAGGACTGGGGTTGGTTTATGTGCACGGTGCAATCGCTGCACTGCAGCTGTATCTCCCCGGCCTCGGGTGTCCGGCAGCGCAGCATGGCATTGATGGCGTTGTGGTGGCTGGGTAATGCGTGGTTAGCGTATTGGTCTTCGAAGGCGGAGCGGTATTGGTGAATGAGGGAGGCGAGTTCCATGATTACAGCCTCCTCAGATCGACATGCAGGCGGTTGACCAGACGGTTAATGGTAGCCGCGGCGTCTTGTTCGGTAATGTTGGTCAGGCGTGTATAACGAGCGGTCGTTGTAGGACTGGCATGGCCGAGCAGGCCCTGAATATGACGTAGGCTCAGGCCCTGTTCGAGCAGATGGGTGGCGAAACCGTGGCGCAGGGAGTGGATCGAAACTTTTTTTTAATCCCGCACTGTTCGACCACGGCCTTCATGGCTGCCTGAGTGCCGCCGCGATCCATGTGGGTGGTGGCGTTGCGAATGCGCTCGGGCGAGCCAACCGGACTGGGAAATAACAACCGGGGGTGTCGATGTTTACACCACAAGGCGCGGAGTGCTCGGTAAGTGAGGTCGGGCAGCGGAACCAAGCGGTCCTTGTGCCCCTTGCCGCGCCGAATATGCACCTGATTACGTTGGCCATCGATATCACCGACCTCTAGCGCCAGTGCCTCCCCCAGGCGCAGTCCCATCGAATAGGTTGTCAACAGAAAAACCCGGTAACGCAACCTGCGAGCCGCACCGATCAGTTGTTCGACTTCGGTCAGAGTGAGGATATCCGGTAGTGATTGGATCTTGGGAGCCTTGATGATGTCGACCCATGACCAATCGCGTTTGAGCACGTGTTTATAGAAGAACTGCAGGCCGTTGCGGTCGACCTTGACGGTACTCCAGGAATGGGACTCAACCAGTTGGGCAAAGTGAGTCTCCAATTGCTCAATGGTGAGATGGTCGGGGCAGCAATCATAGGACTGTGCCACCCGGCGCACGGCGCGTGCATAGACATCAATGGTTTTGTCGCTCAGGCCCCGCAGCTTCAAGGCCCTGAGGTGTCGTTTGTAGAGGGTATCGAAACGGGATTGTTCGTTAGGTTCCATGGTAGTCTCCTTCAGCAACGTGCCCAGAATCGGACACACTCGAAAGGTTAACCATGATGGTTTCTTTTTTCTGCCGCGCAGCGGCTTCGTCCAACAAGCCTCGAGGTAGGAAACCGCGGGGTTGAGCTGAAGCGCTATGGGGATAGTAGGAACGGGTTGAGTCGTGATCCGCTCACGAAGTGCCACAAGGTCATCACGATACGCGCCCCAGGCTCGGGTGCTTTGCTTCGGAATGTGTTTTTGCTGCCATGATAAGCACGTCGAAAACACACAAACAGTCAATCCGAGCAAGTTCAAGCATGAGATAGCATTGTCGCCGCCGTGGCGAAGTGCTGTGTCATTCAAATTGGGTCTTAGGTGCTGCATCACGGTGGCGCACGGGGTCTATCGAAGCGTTGAAGGATATCGATGATCGTCATCGGGGCGTGACAGACGGGGCAGACGAAGGTAGGCGAGTCATTTTCTTTGAGCTGTGTCGCGGTCTGTTCGTTGGGGCCGACATTGCCGAGTTGGCAGCGGATGAGGTGAAGATTTTTCGTGCGGGCGTGATTGGTAAAAAGCCCGAAGTGGCGGATGCGATGAAAGCCTAACGGCAAGATATGGATGAGAAAGCGACGGATGAACTCGCCGGTGGCGAGCTGCATCGTTTTATTGCGTTGATTAGACTTTGCACGGTAGTCGGTCCACTTGAAGGTGACACCTTGTTCATCGCAACTGACGAGTCGACGATTGGAGATGGCCACGCGATGGGTATAACGAGAGAGGTAGGCCAGCACGGCTTGTGGACCGGAGAAGGGTCGCTTGGCATAGACGACCCATTTCACTCGTGTTGACGGTGCCAAGTAGGCAGTGAAGGCCTTCGTGTCTGCCAGGTGTTGGAGTTGCCCGTAAAACTTAAGGCGGTCGTGTGCGCCGACCAGTTGGCGAAGGAACACGCGGCGAAACAACGACGACAATACCCTGACCGGTAAAAAGAACCCCGGCTTACAAGATAACCATCGGTCCTCGGGAGAGAGACCGCCACCTGGGACGATACAGTGCAAGTGCGGGTGATGGGTCATGGCAGAGCCCCAAGTATGTAGTACGGCGGTGAAGCCGAGCTTGACCCCGAGATGCTTGGGATCGGCGGCGATGATGCGTAAGGTCTCGGCGGTGGCCTTGAACAGCAAGTCATAGACCACGGCTTTGTTTTGATAGGCGATGTTGCCGATCTCAACCGGTAACGTGAACACCACGTGGTAATACTCGACGGGGAGGAGATCCGCCTCGCGGTCAGCCAACCAGCGCTTGGCGGATGCGCCCTGGCACTTCGGACAATGCCGGTTACGACAGGAATTGTAGGCGATCTGCTGGGTATCGCACGCACCACAATGTAATACATGACCGCCGAGCGCGGCGGAGCGACAACACTCAATGGCCGCCATGGCCTTGAGCTGACCGACGCTTAAGTGCCCGGTATTTTGATGCCGCCACGCCGGCCCGTGGTCGCGGAAGATATCCGCGACCTCCAGCCCAGGCTGTACCACGACTTAACCGGGTGGCTCTAGCTTCAGTGTCTCCAATGGTCCGGTTATCTCGCGTAGCAACTTCGTGGCGACCTGGGTGTAGTGTGCGGTGCTCTCGAGCTTCTTGTGTCCCAACAGCACCTGGATGACGCGAATATCTTCACCCTGTTCTAACAGGTGTGTGGCAAAGGCATGCCTCAGGGAATGCAATGATACGCGCTTGTCGATCTCAGCGGCGTTGCGGGCGAGATGGAACACGCGGCCGAGTTGTCGGGTCGATAACGGGTTCACCGGGTTCTGCCCCGGAAACAACCAACCACCCGGCAGCAACTTACGCTTGGCCTGACCATCGCGCCACCAGGCACGCAAAATCTTCAACAATCCGGGTGACAACATCGCATGACGGTCACGTTTGCCTTTACCCTGCTCGATCCGAATGTTCATCCGGTCACTGTCGCTGTCGATATCGGTGACGTTGAGATGAACGATTTCGCTAGCCCGCAAACCGGCACCGTAAGCCGCGCTGAGTGCGGCTTGGTATTTGAGACTGCCAGCGGCTTGCAACAGCCGCGTGACTTCTTCGATGCTCAAGATCTCGGGAAGTCGGCGGGGTTCATAAATGGGACGCATCTTTCTCATCACCTCAGGCCGGTCCACCGTACTTTCAAAGAACAGCTTCAGACCGGTGATGTTGGCGTTGATTGAGGTCGACGACACCCCTTGCTCCACCAGGTGCAACTGATAACGCCGCAGGTCTTCGGCGTCGGCGGTGTCCGGTGAGCGAGTAAGAAACCGGGTAAAGTTAGCCACCACTCGGATATAGGTTCCCTGCGTCCTCGGCGAGAGCTTGCGCATCGTCATGTCTTCGATCATGCGTTGACGCAACGGACTGATGGGCTTGGTAGAATGGGTCATGGGCTTATCTC
>DCWO01000105.1 GCA_002328865.1 Dehalococcoidia bacterium UBA2160
ATCAAGATCGAGTCGCTGGACGGAGACCACGGACGCCACTTTGAGAGCATCCGCGGCAGACGAGCCGAACTCGACGGCGACCTGTCGGCGTACTTCGAGGGGATGAATCGCCAGAAGCTGGGAATGGCCCTGAACCTGAAGACGCAGCGAGGCGTCGAGATCATGCAGGGTCTCGTGAAGCGGTCTGACGTACTCGTGCAGAACTTCCGCAAGGGCGTCGCGGAACGCCTGGGCTTGAGTTATGACGATCTGGTCAAGCACAATCCAAAACTGATCTACGCCTCGGCGTCGGGCTATGGACCAGAGGGGCCAGACGCGAACAAGCCTGCCTTCGCCCTCACCGCCGAAGCTCGGTCCGGCGCCCTGTGGTGGTTCGGGCCTGACGACGACACCCCCCACGAGCTCGACATCGCAGACCAGATCGCGGGGATGATGCTCTCGTACGGCGTTCTGGGCGCCATCGTGTACCGCGAGCGGTTCGGCGTCGGCCAGAAAGTCGACGTCTCCCACCTCGGCAGCATGATATGGGCGCGCGGCATGCAGAACGGCATCTCGTTCTTGAAGGACTTCGAAGTCCCGCGATTCGACCGGAAAGCGCCCGGACAGGTCCTGTGGAACTACTACCGTTGCGGGGACGGCGAGTGGCTCGCATTCTCCATGGGCCAGGGCGACCGCTACTGGCCGGTCTTCTGCCAGGCGATCGACAGGCCCGACCTGGCGACCGATCCTCGGTTCACCAACATGACTGCCCGCTTCGACAATCGTCGAGATCCTGGACCAGGTGTTCGACAGCCATCCTCGCGACTACTGGGAGCGGAAGCTCGAGGACGCGGGCGATCTGATCTGGGAGCGCGTGCAGCGCAACCTGGACCTGCTCGACGATCCACAGGTGACGGCCAACGACTACGTGATCGAGTACGACCACCCCGTGATCGGTCCGTCGAAGTGAGCGCAGACCCCGGTGAGCTACAGCGAAACGCCGTTGTACACTCGAAAGATGGCGCCCGCCCTCGGCGAGAACACCGAGCAGATTCTAATCGACCTCCTGGGCTACACATGGGATGACATCGCCGCCATGCGGGATGAAGGAGCGATCCTATGATCGGGTGTCACTGTCGTAGGCAGACAAGAACTGGGTGAGACTCGAATAGCCCGCAACGATAAGCAGTGCGGTCGTGTGACCAAGCAGGCCGCCGCTCGTCGAGCCCGTCGCGACCCTGAGCAAGTGTCGCCCGCCGTAGAGCGGCCGCCGGATCGGCTGCCTCGCCACGGTTTCGCCCTGTGAAGCGTTGGGTGTCATCACCGGCAAGATTATCGACGCTGGTGAGATATGTTGACAGGCACTGCGAAAAGTCCCTGGGTGCAGACCTGTAGTGCCATCCTGCCCCTGCCCGACACACAATTGTGTGGATGCCCGATGTTTCACCGCCAAGCATGCCCGTATCGTAGTACGTAACCAGCATAGGGCTACGAGCGACTCCCACCGACAATCGCGCGTTGCGCATCAATCGGCGCTCGGCCATCGGCCCGCCAAAACCCCGCATTCCACCAAAGGTCAACAGCGCAGTGGCAACACCCCCAAATCATATCGAGCACGCTAACTGCTGTCCAGTCCTGCCGAAGCTGTCGCAGACGAGGCTTGGCCTGTACGTGCAAGGACCGATCGACAGTCGCATCGACCCCATGTGGGGCGGGGCGAGCGGTCGATTGGCGCTAGCGGCGCCCACCGCGCCCGACCGGAGTTGTTTATGAACCTGCTACGGGAATATCGCGCGTTAGCTAGACAAGAACGCGGCGTCACCGTGCTCGAGACGGCGATCATCATGATCGCGTTCGTGGTCGTGGCATCCGTGTTCGCGTTCACCGTGCTGTCCTCGGGCATCTTTGCAGCCGAGCGCGGCAAAGAGACGATACACGCCGGCTTGAAGGGCGCTCGGAGCTCCCTGGAAGTCAAAGGCTCGGTCGTGGCAACTGGAATCACGAACCAAACCTTGTCCTTGGCGAACTCAGCGTGGACGGGCTCGTCGAACGTAACCTCGACGGCCGACCTCGTCGACAAGAAAGAAGGGACCGCAAGCGCTGATTTGCTGATCGCGGCTGGGTTCACGACTGGGCTCGTAGCCTACGAGGACCTTTCGGCGACGGTCGACCTGAGCAGTCTCAACGCGATCAAACTTTGGGTCAAGTACGGCACCACGACGGTGGCCGGAGACTTGGAGCTGGTTCTCGACGACACGGCTGGGTGCGGCAGCCCGTTGGAGAACATCGACCTTCCTGCTCAGGGCGGAGGCGCCTGGAAGAAGGTTTCCGTTGCGATCGCAGACAACGACGACATGACCGCCGTTGCGTGCGTCGGGTTGAACAGCACCACGGACTATGGTTCTCAGACGGCGAACCTGGACCAGATAATCGCGCAGGGCCAGGCATCAACGCTCTTCGTCGTGCTGTCCAATGCTTTGGAAGGCGAACCTATCGACGTGGAAGAGCCGTCCGACTCCGACAACAACGGCTTGTCAGACCCAGACAGCACACATACCATGATCCTCTCCTATTCCGACAAGAACCAGACGGTAAGCGACGTGTACTGGACAAGGACCTTCACCGGTGAAAATGACGAGGACGACCTGCTCGAGGCCGGTGAGAAGATTGAGGTAACAGTTACGTTGTCAGGGCTGGCCGCCGCTTACCCGGTCGTCGGCGACACCAAGTTCGACCTTGAAGTCAGGCCGGAGTCCGGCGGATCGATAGTCATCCAGCGGACCATGCCCGACGTCATCGACACGGCGATGAACCTGAACTGAAGCAACATCGCAATCGGTCTGGGCGCCTTGGTCTGACGAACTTATGGCAATTGCCAGTCGTCAGAAACTCAGGGCGCCTTCCGCACGCTCGGCCAGCGCTTCGATCACCAGCGTCTTTTTGATCTTCAGCGTATGAGTGCGCGGAAAGTCTTCGCTGGGCCACACGCTGGAGCCGCGGATTCGCTGATAGTCCGCCAATTGCGAATTGGCCCACTTGTCGGCTTTGGCCGCTGTCTCCTCGTCGATGCCAAGATAGACCGCATGCACGTCCACACGCGAGCCTCTGGGCAACCCGACCACCACGACGTCGCACACGTCAGGATGCCGTTTCAGGACGGTCTCGATGTCGTCAGGGTATACGTTGAACCCATTGGGCATGCTAATCATGTCTTTGGTGCGACCCTTAATGTGCAGGTAGCCGTCACGATCGAGATGTCCCTGGTCTCCGGTCTTGTACCAACCGTCGTCGAAGGCGGCTTCGGTCTGGGCGGAGTCATCCCAATAACCCTGAGTGACATTGGGTCCGCGGACCTGTATCTCGCCGTCCGAGGCGATCCTGACTTCCATATTGCTAAGTGGAATGCCGGCTGAATCGAAGCGTGGGTTGGCGGTGGAGTGTGAGCTGATCACCGGCGACGCCTCGGTGGCGCCGTAGCCCTGGACGATGCGGACGCCCAGCCGTTCCCACTTCTCGCCGAGGGCGGGATCCAGCGCCGCCCCGCCCGACATGATGAACCGGAGGCGCCCGCCGAGACGCCGGTGAATTTGCCCGAACAGTATTCGTCTCGCCCAGAATGGCAGCCGGGCGGAAACAGTCATCATCTTCGACCACACCTTCTCGCGTCCCTGTCGCCTAACCTCGTGCTCGATGCCGGACATGAACAGGTCCAATGCCTGCGGCACCAGGAGCAGCATGGTCGCGCGCCGATCTTGCAGCGTCTTGAACAGCGCGGCCGGTTGAAGGTTCGCCTGGTAAGTCACGTTGGCCCCGGCGCCGAGCGGGACCAGAAGCCCCGCCATCTGCTCGTACATGTGGCTGAGCGGCAGGATCGAGACGAGCCGGTCGTCAATCCGTCCGGGTATGCACTGCCTGATCGCACGGAGATTTGACACCAAGTTCGTATGTGTAAGCATCACGCCTTTTGGCGTCCCTGTCGTGCCGGACGTGAACATGATCTCGACGAGATCCTCTCCCGTGACATCGACGAAATCCGGCGATGCCCCTTCGATGAGCTCGTCTTCCAGTCGCTCCAACGCTATCTCCGGCACATCGAGTGTGTTGGGTCTGTCCGGCGCGCTGTCCGATACGAATGCTAGCTTCGGCCTGGTCTTGTCCGCAACGCGTTGGACGAAATCGTTTCCGCTCCGCAGGTCCAAGGGCACGACGACGACCCCTGCTCGAATGCACCCGAAGAAAGTCAGCACCCACTGGGGAGAGTTCGGTCCCCAGAGCAGCGCCCGGTCGCCCTTGCGAAGACCTCGACGCTGTAGCATCGCGGCGACTCGTCCGGCCTCACTCCATAGCTGGGTGTACGACCAACCGCGGTAGCCTTCCTCCTCGGCCATCAGCAACGCGGTCCGGCCGCCGAGCCGGTTAGCCTGATCCGCCAGGAATTTCACGAGCGTTGGCTGGTCTCGGGTTTGCTTCACCATGTCCTCCTCACTGTTTCTGCCATCAATGCTAACCGGCGACTCGCCGCGGCGGCAGGGGAGAACGAACCATTTCGACGTGGTGGGTGTAACCAAGACAAGACGGATGGTGACGCACTTCGAGCGATGGGTCCGGGCCAGGCTAATCCGGCAGGAGCGGAGACAGGCGCGCCGGCCTGGTTGTCTGGGAGTCCTTAGCCGGACATCCTGCTTCGGTCCCTGCGCAGCCGCCAGAGCCCCAACGCCGGCACGAGCAACAACAACCCCATGTCAACCGACATAAGCCCGCCTCCGCCGAGGGAGTTGCAGCTTCCTCCGGTCTCCGGCGTGGCGGTAGGTGTGGCGCTGTCGACCTGCTCCTGGGGAGGCGGTTGGATCGCTGCCGGTTCGGCCGTCGGAGCTGTCGGGACCGAAGTCGCGGCGGGCATGGCTGTCGCTGGCGGCTGGGTTGGCGCCACGGCGACCGGAACGATCGCCGTGGGTGGGACGGTCGTTGGCGATGCCGTGGGCGCGATCGTCGGAGCCGGCGCCGATCCCGCCGCTGGCGTAGGCGTATGAACTGGCGGCGCCTTGGGCGTAGCGGTGGGGTCCGTCGTGGGAGTGGCGCTAGGCGCCAGCGCCACGGTGGGTGTCAAGGTCGGCGTCTCGAATGAAGCGGCAGTCGGGGCCGGGATGGCCGTGGGCGTTTGGGTTGGCGGCGCTGGGGTCGCCGTTGCGGTCGCGGCCGGCTGGGCTGTTGGCGCCGTGATCGGAGTTTCGGTCGGCATGATGGTCGGTGTTTGCGTCGCCGTGGGCGTCTGTGTTTGCGTCGTCGTGGCCGTCTCTGTGGTGGTCGCGATCGGCATGCCCGTGACCGTCGGAGTGGGGGACGGAGTCGGTGTTTCGGTTGGAGTCGAGGTCGGGGTCGCCTCCTGAACGGTAACTAGGGTTGTGGCCGTGATCACGTTGTTCGAGCTGTCCGAGTCTGCTTCATCACTGAACGCGCTCGCGCTGTGATCGATGGCGCCCACCGGTCCGGCGGCCGCGGCGACGGTGATATTCGCCAGGTTGTCTGGTTTGACATCCCCAAGCGAACACGTGAAGCGTTCGCCAGACACGACGCACGTGCCTTGACTCGATGTAACGGACACAAACTTCGCCTGAGCGGTCATGTCAGCTACAACAGTCACGACGGTCGCGATATCCGGTCCGCTGTTCCTGACAGCGATGTCGTAGCGTAGTTCTTGTCCGACAAAGGCGCCTTTGGGCGGCGGGTCGTACATGAGCGATAGATCGGCTGCTGCTGCCTGAACCTGGTTGACGGTCAGCGTGGCTGCCCCGCTGGCCACATGGCCAGCGGCGTTCGATACGATCACCGAATAACGGCCGGCGTGTTCCAATCGAACATCGGTCAACTCCAGCGTGTCCGATGTCTGCCCCTGTATCGGTTGGCCGTCGATGCTCCACTGGTATGCCGGCGCCGGGACTCCCGATGCGTCGATGTTGAACACCGCGGACTGCCCTGCCGTGACCGTCAAGTTCGCGGGTTGTCTGGCGATGGACGGCGCGCTCGAAGGTGGATCGTTGTCCCGATTTGTAAGCAGAATGTCGGCGGCGCCGACGCCGTTGTACTGGGAATCGAGGCTCGATGGCGTGAAGCGGACGCTGTATTCGACATCCCCGTCCGAGTCAGCGTCATCCAGGCCGGAGACGAATACGAATTGAGAGTCGTCCCAGTTGGCGGGCGTGAACGTCAGAGCCTGCGTGGTGGGAATGCCCTCGGTCAGGTCGGTCACTTCAACCTGCACTGTGACTTTGTCGGCGGTTGGCCTGGATTTCAGCGCCACGTTCAGCGTGGCCGCGGCGCCGCTCTCAGTGGTGATCGGACTCCCGGTCACAGTGACGACAAGGCCCGTGTCGTCTTCGTCCGCGCGCCGCTTGTAGAGCGCCCTGCCGCCGATCGTGTCGTCGATGCCGGGGTAGCTCTCCGAGGTGAGCCACCAGATCCAGCGGCCGTCGGGAGTGATCCCACCGTTGGTGACCTGCTGTGTTGTCGGGACCTGGTCGCTCAGCCAGTTGTCCCTCTGCCAACCCCTTTCAGACGACCATGAAAACATATCGTTGACATCGGAGTTTGCATCGACGCGGTCGGATCCGGCGAGGTCCCGCTTCTTTCCGACGAACGCGATCCGGCTGCCGAACATTCCCCAGTTCGAAACTGAAGGTGCCCCGGCCGTCATTTCGGTCGCAGATCCTTCCTGATATATGAGAATTCGATTCTGCCAACTGTTGGTGGATACAGACAGATACGTGTCGATGTTCGGCCCGAGCTGGTTCGTGTCGCTGGAGTTGAGGTTGCCGCTCGTCGTAAACGCGACGACCCGGCCGCCCCGGTCGATGGTCGGCAGCCGAGCGCCGTTGGTCGACAGCTCGCCCTGACTCGCGGTCGTGGAGTCGTGAACGTCCAGAACCTGCAGCGATACGTTCGAAAAATCGAGCGTGCCGTCAGAGCCGATGCCGGCGAACCGTGCGATCACTACGTCGTACTGGTTGTTGGTGTCGTTCGGAATCAGGTTGGTATGCGCGGTCTCAAACGCGAACAAGAGACCGTCAGACGTGCACGACGGTCTCCGGGAACCGCCGCTCAAGCTGCCGCCCGTTCCTTGCGCGCCCCCCGCGCCCAGGCTGACCCGACGAATCACGTAACCGCCCTCGAAGAGGTCGCCGTCCGCGTCCGGGTCTAGGTCGGCGACGAAGACGTCCATGTTGCCGTTGGTGTCATCGGACACATAGTCCGCGAACTTGTCTTCGAAGAACGCGTAGCGCCCGTTGTGAGTTGAGCAAGTCTGGATGAAGGAGAGCCGCGCGAAGACCTCGCTCATGTTTGCCGGGTCGCCGGTGGAATCTCGGGAGATGATCGCGATCTTGCCGGTCGACAGGTCCTTGACGAACAAGTTCACGCCTGAAGTCGTCTCGGAAACCAGATTCGTCGCCGAGCTGGCGAAGTATGCGTAGCGGCCATCGCCACTGAGGCCCGGGTCCCGCGAATCGCCTCCAACCGCCTGTTCACCGGATGAGCTGACGTTGACTCGGACTATCGCGCCGTTCCGCCACGTGAATATGTCGTCGACCTCGTTGGTGTCGCCATCGACCAGGTCTGTCTTGTTCGACGAGAACAGCGCGAGGGACCCGTCATCGGAAAAAGCCGCATCGTCGACTCCCCGAACCAACAATTCGATTGGCCGCGCAGTCGCGCCGGCGACCAGCTCGTCCGATCGCTCGATTATCACGGACGCCGCAGCCTGGTTTCCAACCGGGTCTTCCGTGCGGAACGAGATAACGTTGAGGCCGTCCATGAGGCGTACGTTGGCCGCATACACCCCGCGGAGACCGGTCACCAGGCTGGCTTCGCCTCCGACCATACTTCCGCCTGGTTGGGCTGAAGTCCACTCGATCGGAAGTCCCTCGCCGCCCATGAGCCTTATCTCGACGGAGCGATCTGTCGTGCGGTAGGTTCCGTCGGCGAGCTTGATGCTGTTGGCCACCGAGGTCGTTCGCAAGTCCGGAGCGGTCCAGTCGTAGAAGACTTCGTAGGGAGTGGTAACCGTGTTCCCCACTCTGTCGGATGCCTCCGCTGTGAGCGTGACGAAGGCGCCGAGCAGTCCCTGTTGACCTGCCGACGACGCCAGGTCGGTTTCGCCCAGCGTGAACGTGGAGCCGATGTCGACGCTGCCGTCAGGGTGGCCCGGCACGGTCATTGATCCGGTCGCCCCGCCGAGCTCGGCATCCTGCGCCTCGAATTGCAGCGGCGTGTTCGGGCCCACAATCATGCCGAGGGGATGCGCGGACTCGTAGTTGAGAGCCGTGACCGGCGGCTGGTTGTCCACCAACACTGACACCGATTGCGTGTCCGAACGGTTGCCCACCGAATCCTCGGCGTAGAAGTACAACGTGTGAGGTCCGGGGTCGAGCACGTTCAAAACCTGGCCCAGGAAATCGCGGTTCACCAACGTCTGCGGGTCGGTGACCAACTTCTTGCTTTCATCCCAGACGTACTTGATCGTCCCTGAGTCGTCGAATTCGATCTTGAGAACTTTGATTCGGTTGGACTCCCTCACCACCCACTGAGTCTCGATCCGGTTCGGGATCAGTTTCTGGTATGGCACGGTCGAAAGCCTGGAGAGCGAGATCGAGCTCCGCACCGCACGGAACCGCGATCTGTTCGGTGGACGCGCATAGATCTCGCTGGTGTCGCTCTCGTCCGCCGAGTCGACGACCCGGATCGAAGCGACTGTGGGCGGTTCGGAGTCAATCCTGAAGAGCGCTGTCCCGATGCCTTCGCGACCGCCCAGCTCGTTGATCGATCTCCAATTCAGGTAGAACAGTGTTTCGCCCGAGAGATCGTACTCGGTCTCGAGGTCGCTGAAACTCACTTGCTGAGATTCGAATTTCCCCGATGTCTCAGTCACGTCAAGGTTCTGCCACTCGCCGAACACCGGCCCGCCGCCGTCCGGGTAGCTAATGACGCGATACTGCACCCCGCCGGTGTCAGAGCCTGTTGGAGGTTGGACCGTAATCTGGTTGCCCCACAAGTCGCGGAACGTCCGGGCCTCGGGCAGGAAATCGAACGTGAAGTCCGAGCCGACGACGTAGTACCGATCCGACCGATCGGCGACCCTCACGGGTCCGACGAGACGGAGAGTCGTCACCGGCTCCATCAGCGCCTCGACCCACTTGGCGCCCGTCTTCGCCGTGTCTAGGATGAGGCCTCCGTGCGTCAGGTTGGGGTAGCCCTGCAGAGGGACCATCCACCCGCCAGCGTCGGTGGTCAGCGCCCTGGCGCTCACGCTGGTCAAGGCCAGATCTCCGGGCTGTGCCGTGAGGACGCCTTGGACCGTTATGTCGTCGATGAGGCCGTAGTTTGCCTCCGCGATCCTGTCGATGTCGGGAGACAGGTTGTAGCCGATGCCCCCTTCGCCCCAGGTCACGAATTGCTTCGTGTGAGGATTGCGCTCCCATTCCCTGAGATTGTCGATAGCTCCCGAGGGACGAAGGTCCACGTTCACTTTTGGCGTTCCGGGAAATCCGAAGAGATCGGTGATCACCGGCCGAACGAACTCTATCGCGCCGATGAGCGACTCTCTCTGCATTTCCGCGAAGCCGGAGTCCGCCCCATACGCCAAGAGATCGTAGCCCGCCAATTCGGCCGCGTCGGCAAATATGTCGATTATCTGATCGATCTGTTCATTCGTCAGGCTCGTGTTCGTACTCATTCGGATCAGGTTCCGCAAGAACAACTTGAACGGCGGTTCCACCTTGTTCGCAATGACTGCCGCTAGCCAGGGGTTGAAGAAGATGTCGGTGTCCAGATCGTCGTAGAAGATGTTCGCAACCTCGGCGATGGTGCTGCCGCCAAACGGCGGAGCCGTGAACATCACGTTGGCGACACGCTCCTGCTCTGCCCTGGATTCACTCCGGTTGAGCAACGCCAGCAGCGCGCGGGTGTCTATTCCGCCCGCGCTGTGCGTGATGATATTGAGCTGGAGATCGTCGTCGAACGCGCCGCCGCCGAACTCGCTTCTGAGCAAGTCTTTCAGGTCTTCGGCGTGATACTCGGCTCGGCCGTTCCGGTTGTAGTTGCTCCGCACTCTCCGCTCGGAAAGCTCTTCGAGGAACTCGAGAGCTGGAATGACGCAATCTTCAGGGAACGGCAACAGGATCTGGCACACCGGCATCCATTGGGTCAACGCGGTGAAATTATGGAGGAAATAGTCGACCGGGTCGGGCGAGTTGTACGGGTTGAAGTCATCGTCCGGGCCCGCCTCCTCTGAAGACGGCAACGCCATCCGCTCCGGCGTTTGGAGCAGCGCTCGACCTTGTTCGGCGGTGGCGAAAGGGTCCCCGTTCGGCGCCGTGAACTGGACCGCGTAGTTCTCGACCGACGTCCCTTGCGGGTTTTCGGCGCCCTCGGTTATGTCGCGGAGCGCGTTCCAGTACGGCCCGGTCGTGTGCCCCCATGACGCGCCGTCGTCGTTGAATCCGTGGACGTAGATCAGCGGGAGCTGTTCGCGCCCATCGGGCTGGACGAGCGTCTCCTCCATCGCGGCGATCGACGAACCGCCGCGCAGCAGAGCGATGGCCATCACTGTAGAGAGCAACAGAACCGCTGTCGCGCCGATATACCGTCGAGCGTGCATGTGCGTGTCGCCTCCCCGCCTGTCCTCTTCCCCACAACCCATTGTCACGACACGTTCGGTGGCCAAACGTGCAGACGAACAGCGAGAGAAATGTTAGCACACCGGCGGTAGCCGCGCGCATAAAGCGAACATCCGATGGCTATCCCGCTTCTGGGATAGAGGCGCCGCTCTTGGCGAGGCGTCGCATATCCAAAAGCCCTGGAAACCGGTTGTTAACCGATAGCCCCGGCGGCTGTCATCGCGTCCACCTCAGAGGCGGTGTTCCCCAAGAGGTCTGAAAACACGTGAGAGTTGTGTTGGCCCAGACCGGGGATGCCGCTTTCAATCGATCCCGGCGTGCGGGACAGATTCACAGTGATTCCGGTGTGCTCTATCGTGTCCCATCCGTTGTGTTCGACCGGCGCGATGAATCCTCTGGAGCGCATATGCATGTCGTGGAAGAGCTGCTCGCCCGACTGGACCACGCCCGCGGGCACGCTGGCGTCCTGGAGACGCCACATCACCTGGTACGGGGTGATCTGCGCGGTCCATTGGCCGATGATCTCGTCGAGTTCGTCCTGATGGCCGAGCCTCGCCTCCATCGTCGCGAACCTTGGGTCGGTCGCCAGTTCGTCTGCCTCGATCGTTTGGCACAGGGCGAGCCAATGCTCCTCGGTCAGGCACGTGATCGCGCACCACTGGTCGTCGCCTCTGCACGGGTAGCATCCGTGCGGCGCGAAGTTGAGCGAGCGATTGCCGGTCGCCTCGGCGGATCGACCGTTCACCAGATAGTCGAGCTGCGTCACGCCCATGGTTGCGGCCAAAGTCTCGGACTGGGGCACCTCGATGTACTGCCCTTGGCCGGACTGGGCTCGATGCTCGAGCGCCGACATGATTGCAAACGCTGTAGTGCCCGCCGACACGAAATCCGAGTAGTGGACGTTGGGCCTGGTGTCCAACGGCGAGTCAGGGAATCCCCAGAGCAGCGACAACCCGGCGTAGGCCATCAGACTCTGGCCATAGGCGACGAAATCCGAGTACGGACCGGTCGCGCCGTAGCCCGGCATGCTGACCTGCACGATGTCCGGCTTGATCTCTCGGAGATCGTCGTAGCCGAGTCCCCTGCGACCCAGCACCCCGGCGGCGAAGTTGTCGATTACGACGTCGCTGACCGCCACGAGTTCGCGCACGAGTTTGGCGCCATCCGGTTGTCGGAAGTTGACGGTGATGCCCAGCTTGCTGCGGTTGATGTCAGGAAACATGGGGCTGGAGCCAGGAGCGATGCGTCCGCCGTCCAAGTATTCCTCAGTCTCGACTTTCAGGACCTCGGCGCCCAGATCGGCAAGGTATCGTGTGGCGTAGGGACCAGCCCAAACCCTGGTGAAGTCCAGTATGCGGACCCCTTTCAGGGGCTTTGCACCGTCTCTGTTTGGTCCAGACGAGCTCGCCGTCTGACGGTTCGCGGTTTCTCGGTCGTCCGCCTCGGCCAGCACCCGCTCTGTATGGCCTCCTACTAGCGGCGCGGCGTGCTTGATCTGCCAGGGAGTGCGGGCGAACAGGTACGGAGCTCCGGGGTAGGCGTGCTTTCCGATACGCGGGTGGTTTGCGTTCACGTAGAAGTCTCGGGCGCGGATGTGCGGGTCGTTGGCGAAGCCCTCGATCGTGCTCATCGGGCTCACGGCCAGATGGCGCTTCTGGCCTTCTCGCACGAAATCCGCCACGGTGAAGTCCGCCACGAATTCGGCGACAAACTGGTCGATGATGTCGGGATTGGAGCGCCGGAAAGTGTAGTCCTGCCACATCGGATCGCGGAGGGCGTCGATATCCATCCAGTCGATCATCACCTGCCAGTGATGGGGGAAGAAGATCGACAGGCTGGCGCGGCCGTCGAGGCACTCGTAGTAGTTGTTGGGCGCCAACGTGGACGTCGCTCCCGTCCGGCGGATGATTTCGCGGGTCATGGAGTATTGCGGGACCGGGAAGAGCAAGTGCGCGACCACGTCTTGCATCGACACGTCGACATGCTGCCCCAATCCAGTGGCATGACGTTCTCGAAGCGCGGTCAGCGCGCCGTACGCCGCGTGGAGCGAAGCCAACTGAGACGCCTGATCGCACGGGGTCATGCACGGCGGCTTGTTGTCGTCGCCCTGAATGTACATCACACCGCCCATCGCCTGGGCAACCAGCTCCGAGCCGGCGAAACCGGAATACGGTCCCGACTGGCCGAACGGGGTCACGGACGCGACGACGATGGAAGGGTTCAACTCAGAGAGGTCGCCATATCCCAACCCGAGTTCATCCAGGTGTCCCGGCTTGAAGGTCTCAATCAACAAGTCGGCCGACGATGCCAACCGTCGCAGGGTTTCACGGCCGGATTCGGCGGCGAGGTCAACGACTGCGCTGCGCTTGTTCGAGTTGTAGTTCAGAAACACCAACGAGGCTTCGCGGTCGGGGACGTCGCCTACGAACGGGGCCATCCGGCGCGCGGGGTCGCCGCCTGGCGGCTCGATCTTGACGACGTCGGCGCCCAGGTCGGCGAACAGCTTGCCGATGTACTGTCCTTCACGTCCGGCCAGGTCCAACACCCGAAGATGGTCGAGGGCATGGACTGGATTATCGTTGAGGCTTCTTGAGGACATTCGCGACCCTCCCCTCGTGCATCGTGAGAGTGTCGCGAGTGTACCAACGGCTGCAACAGGCGTCAACAAACCGGCGCGCGGTCAGGCCGTGGGTTTGTGCTCCGAAGAAAAGAGATGATCGCCCCTGCGCGCACTCCACGACGGGAAGATGCGAGGGACGATCAAGTGTTTCATGGGTGAGAAGAACGCTGTCTGCCAGCCGGTCCCGCGACCGCTGGCTTCGAGCGGCTACGGGTTCTGGTTCAGGGTGTCGACTGGGCGGCGTCGGAATTCAATCCCCAATGTGCAGCTTCAGAGGCTGCGGTGTCGCCTGAAGTTGTGGCTGACAGGGGCAGCTTTACCCAAGCCGTGGTGCCTTCGCCTTGCTTGCTGTCGAGGCCAATCTCGCCGCCTTGGTCGGCCAGAATCTTGTGGCATATGAACAAACCCAGTCCGGTGCCTTTGCCGGGCTCCTTCGTGGTGAAGAACGGCTCGAACAGCTTCTCGCGAATGTCCTTGGGTATCCCCACGCCGTTGTCCTTGACGTAGGCGACGGCCATGTCATCCTCGATCTTGCATCCGAGGGTGATCTTGCCCCATTCGGGAATGGCGTCCACGGCGTTGCCGATCAGGTTCACGAACACCTGCTGGATCTGGTTTTCGATGCCTCGCACGGACGGTGAGGCAGTGAATTCGCGCTCAACCTCCAGGCTCTTCGACGTGAGCTTCGCACTGAGCAGGCTGACGGCGCTTTCCAGGGCGGTGTTGACTGGGAAGTCCGCCGTTTCGTCGCTAGTGCGCGAGTACTCCAGAATGCGTCGCACGATCGCGGTGATGCGGTCCGTCATCTCCTTGATGGTTTCCAGATCGTCGACTGCCGAATCGGTCAAAAGATGCCTGTTTTTGCCTCGTAGGAGGAGCTCGGTCCGCCCAGAAATCGCGAAGATCGGGTTGTTGATCTCGTGAGCTACCCCGGCCGCGAGGGTGCCGACGCTGGCTAGCTTCGCGGATTGGACAAGCTGGGCTTGCACAAATTTGAGTTCTTTGATGCTGCTCTGGAGCTCTTCAGCCATCTGCGCCTTCTCGGCGGCGTCGGCGACAATGCGTTCGAAACCCCACCGTGCGAGCACGAAAGGGACGACCAGCAACGAACCAGCCCACCATGATTGGGCAACCAAAAGGGCGCCGATGAGCCCGAGGGTCAGCAGGCCGCCTTCCTGGAACGCTTCGAACACGTACGTGTCAAGCCAGGAGTTCAGGAAGTTGAATCCTTTGCGGATCGAAACCATGCCCAACACGAGGCCCACGTTCATTCCGTGTTGGATCAGTGCGGCTACGCTCGCGATTGCCAGCGGAAGCGGCGTCAGCGTCAACGATCCGCTGCCTTGCCCAAGGCCGTACCAAGCGACCCCTGCAAATCCCGCGGCCAAACCGAAAACGCTCGCGTTAAATACAATGGGTTTCAACGGCATCCGGCACAGCCTCTGTGCGACGCCGACGCCCAGCGCGGAGATAAGGACTGCTTCGGCAGGGTGGACAAGCAGCACGGCCATGAATATGGGGACCGTGACCAGCGTAGCCTCTGTCTGTCGCTGGAACCTAATCGGGAAGCGTTGTGCCAGGATCACCAGCGCCAGCAACATCTCGCCAATCAGGACGTGCGGGGTGTTGGGCGCGACTGGCCACAGGGCCACCGACGCGAGCGCCACGATCAGCATCGCGGCTGCCACGCTGCCAATGTACAGGTTTGTTCGAGTGTCCACCTTCATGCGTATGTTGGCTTTCTTGAGGGCAACGGTCAATCGGCTAAAGATTCTTGCCTCCCCGACTTAGTGCCGGTGGCTTGAGCGCTGCCGTCAATTCGATGAAATCGTTGGGAATCGAGTCCACGAATCGGAGATTAGCCACTCGCCCTCAGCGCCTGCGACGATCTCGACGTTCGCCTTTGCGATCTCGGTCATCGTCATCGTCATCGTCGTCATCCAACTCGATCTCGCAGGAAACGCCACGCCGAGCTCTGCCCGCGCAGGTTGCCTGCTCCACCCCATCTACGCTGATCATGACCTGGAACGGGAAGTTGTCCTTCTTGTTGATGGTGCGGAATCGCGCCCGCACCGAGAAGGAGTCACTGTCGCCGTATGTCGTCTGTGAGTCAGTGGTTACTCCGCATTGGCCCATTTGCTCGGAGACCAACCTCGAGCCGGAAGGCGCCTTAATATCGACGTCTATCGGCCCGTCAATCTTGCACCATGTTCCCGGCGGCACCGCAAACACGACGTTGACCGTTCCTCTGTTACCGGGCAACTCGACTTCAGGGTCCATGCCGGTCCACGACAGTCCGCCGTACACGACGGAGCCTCCGGCCATGAAGATTGCGAATGCAAATATCGCGGAAAGTAGCTTTAGGTTTCTCATGGTATTCCTGACACTCAGACCCTTTCGCCGCTTTTCGGCCAGACAGAGGGGTTCGGATTCAACGGCATAGCTTCGATGTCTTCAGGATAGATGCAAGTAACGTTGCGCAATATCGGCCAGGTGGCGCCCCGGATGTCACATCGCCGACACTTTGGCATTCCTTAGGCGAATGCGCGGCGCAATCGCGACATGGACGTTGCCATATTGAGCCCCAGTTTTACGCGGACAGCGAGGAAGGGTTGGGGTGATTATGTCTTCAAGAAGGATCAGATCGACACTACCAGTAGGCGATAGGCGCCGAATCCCTGTCAGCACCCATGCATATCAATGCTAGCCCCTACATGGACACCGATGCGCACATCCCAACATCCCAACTAGAGATGTCCATTGTTGGCGTCAGATTCAATCCCGAGCTCCTGGGCGTCCGGCCTATGGAGCGCGTGGCGGCGAGGATCCCGCCATGACCTGATAAACTCTACGCGCGCGTCCGGGATAGGCGTCGGGCGACGGGGCGACGCCTATGGTGAAAGTCAGGAATATTGCAACCGAATCGGCATCGACGCGGTCACGATCACAGGCAATGCACATGATAAACAATAACCCGAGGCCACGCGACGATTGGCGCGGAGGCGACATTGCCGATGCATGGTTTGTCCCCGCGTCCAGCGCGATGAGCAGGTTGGCTATCATGACAGCAGCGGTGATTCGAACCTAAAGGGCTCCGGCCTTTTGACTCAAGGCCGGAGCCCTTTAGGCTTCAGTCATTTGTTGGAGACATGGGTCATGAGGTCCGTCGAATGGATATTCGGCCGAAGGACAATCAGCGCTTCTTGCGGTCTCGACCTTTACCCGCGCCCTTGCCCTTTTCTCGATGATCCTTGGCATCCAGCGTGACTTCACTTCCGCGGTCATCGAGAGCAATCTCGCAGGAGACGCCGTGCTTCGCATTGCCGGAGCAGGTGGTCTGTTCCACGCCATCGACGCTGATCATGACCTGGAACGGGAAATTGTCCTTCTTATTGAGGGTGTCGAATTGCCCGTGCACCGAGAAGGAGCTGTCGTCGCCGGAGGTCAACTGTGTGTCAGTGGTGACGCCGCATTGACCATTCTGCTCGTATAACAACCTCGATCCGGCGGGCGCTACGATGTCGACGTCAATCGGTCCGTCGATCTTGCACCACGTTCCTGGCGGGACCGAAAACACGACGTTGACCTGTCCTCCGCCATCGGGCAACTCAATCACGGGGTCCATGCCGGTCCAAGACAAACCGCCGTATACGACGGAGCCTCCGGCCATGAAGACAGCAAATGCGAACAGCGCGGAAAGTAGCTTCAGGTTTCTCATGATGTCTCCAACACTCAAGCCTTTCGCCACACCTCGTGCGGCAGGGATGGACTCGGAATCAACTGTTTGGCTTTGATGGCATAAGAATATACGAGGAAAGTGTTGGGCAAAATCAACCAGGTGGCGCCGCGATTGTCAATTTGCCGACATTTCAGCTTTGCGTCAGCGGAATGGTGTCGAGATGGCGCCGTCGCATTCGCCGACCTTGGGCGAATACGTGACTGTTGTTCGCAGTCGATACCGCATTGAGAGTCTGTGGGACAACGTCGAGTTCGGGCAGGGGCCCCCGAGCGATCGGCGCCGGAGTCCGCGTTGGGCGGCTCGCGCCGTCACCTCAGCGCTCTGGTCTCTTCGAGTCGCCGGGAACGTCCTCGCTCGATGCATGTCGCGAATCAGCCATTCCAGACGTTGGCGTTCTCGAGAGAGTCGTCGCGGTGAGGAGACACGACGCAAAACGGCATCCCGGCGGGGTCTTCCATGATCCACAGAGAGTCGAGGTACTCTACACGGCGGGCGCCGAGGTTCTCCAACCGCTCTGCCTCGGCCTCCACGTCGTCGGTCTCGATGTCGAAGTGAAGGCGACTCGCGCTTCCAATTCGTTGCGTACCCACGGCTACCGAGTCCAGGCGGCCCCGTAATATCACATATGGGTTGTCTGGACCCCTGGACCCCATTTCGGGCATCCCAAGCGCCTGGCTCCAGAATTGTGTTGCCGCCTCGATGGCGTCCTCGGTGCAGTCGATCATGATGGCAGTGAGTCTGCTCCGGTGCATAGTAGCCCCTCTTTCTGCGGTGTTGCATGAGGATTCGACCGATTGATGGAATGCAAGCCTGGAATTGCCTGGCGCCGGGATTCAGCCGGATTTGCTTTTCGGCGTTGGCACCAGGTCCGGGCTTTGGCCCAATTGCCCCAGGACTTCATGTAGCGCCAACGCCGGCTCCTGTTGCGACCTCGTCCAGGAACATCCACTGGCAGGTCGGGCCGTCGCACAGGCTCACTAGCTCAAGTTGATCGGACGTAAGGATAACCGCTGCCGAGCACGCCCTCGATCGTAACGGGTCGCGGTTCAGCCGTCCCAGACGTTGGCGTCATCGAGCGATTTCTCGTTCGCTTGAGGCACGACGCAGAACAGCATTCCTGTCGGGTCCTCCATAACCCACCAGTTCTCGATGAACTCCTTCTTGCGGGCCCCGAGCCCTTCCAACCGACGCACCTCGGCCTCCAGGTCGTCGGACTCGATGTCGAGATGAATCCGACTGGGAGCGCCTATCCGCTGGGCGCCGATGCCCAGCGGCCCGACCATTTCCTTGAAGTCCACGTAAGGGCCGGCGGGAGACTCCTGTCGAATACCCAAAGCCTGGCTCCAAAACCTGGTTCCGGCCTCCATGGAGGATTCGTCGTAATCGATGCATATTGTTGCCAGCCTGCTTCGATGCATGTGGCACCCTTTCCCTTTTCGATCATCGTGAATCGGTGGTTGGACTGCTCGGAGGTTCGCCGGGAGCCCGGGTGAGGGCGAAAGTCAATTGGGTTGGGCCCTCGAGCGTCGGTAATAGGCACGGGCTTTGGCTTGATTCCCGCAGGTCTTCATGTCGCACCAACGGCGGCTTCTGTTGCGAGACACGTCCAGGAACACCCACTGGCAGGTCGGGCCATTGCACAGGCACACCCGATCGAGTTGATCCGACGTCAGGAGGTCCGCCGCCGAGCGCACGACCGGCCAAATCGCGCGGTCCAGCGACTCGGAGTCGTCTCGCCAGTCAATGACGAATCCGCCGTCCTTCGGCACGAGGCAGCATGGGCTGAGCGCTTCGGCGAGCGCGGCGTTCAGACGCGCCATGTCGGCCTCATCGGGAGCGCTCCGGTCGACGACCGCCGCGAATATCCGAAACAGCGACTCCCGCAACTTGATGAATCCGCCGAGAGCTGTTGCCGCAGCATCCGGGTCGCGGGCCTCGACGCCTCTGAGGATGACGGCTTGGCCGTCCGTCAGCACCCCGGCCCGTCTGCCCCAGGCGACCAGGTCGGCATAGCGTTGGAGACGCTCGTTGGGCTCGGGATAGGGGCGGTCTTCAAGTGTGTTGACGAAGTCGAGACATAGCGCTCCCCCGATGATCTCGAACTCAAGGGCGCTGCTCGACTCCTCCACCATGCGCCTGCCTTTCAGCCGCTAATATAACCTGCTAAAAACACTTGACAGGTTAGAACTATCCGGCTATGATGACCTGTGTAACCACCATAACACGTGATAGCGGTTAGTTCAACCGGACCGGGGGCGAGCGATGTCCAGTCACACATTGACCATCAACATCACGCTGAAATTGCCGGGAAAACGCAGGACCGCGGTCAAGGCTGGCTCTCGTTCCGTCTGGCCGCCCTTCTTCCTCGCCGGTCTGCACACCTTCGACCCGGATGCCTGGACAGACCTCTCACCGAGAGAAAGGGCTGAGCTTAAAGCGATGGCTTCCGGACCAACCCGCCTGTGATGGCTCAGACCGAACTTGGCAGCCTCTCACCGCGAACGAACGCCTGGATGGCCCCGGATACGGCGCTCGGCCGGTTCATGTACATGTTGTGGCTGCTGTCGTTGACGGTGACCACGCTGAAATCCGACAGCTCTTGGGACATGCGATCCAGTCCGTTGAACGGCCGTTCGTGCCGGTGTTCGTCGCTCATGATGAACATGATCGGGATGCCCAGGCGCCACAAGATCGGGTTGAGATCGACGTAGTCGCCTTCGCGCTCGCCCCAGTCCATCGACGCCCTGGCCCACTTCATGTCCAGCGTGCCGTCCGGAAGCTCCATCGCTTCATGTGCCACGACGTCGCGGATGACGTCGTCGCGCCAACGTCCCGTCATCGGGTGAGACTTCAGGTACTCGTACATGGTCGGGCGGTCGGGCCACGTTCTGCGCGGTCCCTCGGCGCGTTTGGACACCATGCGCTGGAACTCCTCGCCCACGGTCACCATGGGCTCCAGCAAGGTGAGGCGTCCGAAGATGTCCGCGCGGGAGTCGGCCAGAAGGCTCATGACCACCCCGCCGTTGGAATGGCCGACCCCGTGAACGTCCCGCAAGCCCAGAGTGTCGCAAAAGGTCTCCAGGTCCTTCACCCTCTCGGCGAAGGTGTAGCCCTCGGACGGCCACTCGCTGTCGCCGTGGCCCTTGGCGTCGAGCGACAGCACGCGGAAGTCCCGACGCAGGTCGCGGATCATGGCGTCCCAGCTTCGCGCGGTGCGCATGTCGCCGTGAAGCAGCAGCATCAACGGACCGCCGCCGCCCCAGTCCACATAGCGAAGCCGCACGCCCCGGATTGTGACGAAGCAGTCCTCGCCGTCGGCCGCCGGCTGTGTTGGGCCGTTCAGGCTCAATTCTGGAGGCCGAGCTCCTTGAGGATGGCCGGGATCTCGAGCTTCTCGTCGTCTGTGAGTTGACGCATCGGCCTCGACATGGTGTCGCTGTCCAAAATCCCCATGATCTTCAGCGCCGACTTCATTCCGCCGAAGCTGGCGGCGTTTGGTCCGCCGCCTTTGGCAACGAGACCGATCTTGGACGCGGTCACCAGTATGCCGTTGCACTCTCGAATGGTGTCGGCGTCACCCGCCACACCGGCCTCCCAGCCTCGAGAGCATGCGTCCGGAATCAGGTTGCCAATGCCTGGGATCACTCCGTGAACGCCAACCCCGACGGTGTTGGTGATGCGGAACTGGGTGCCTAAGAAACGGAGAAGATCGATGTCGCCCTGCTCGCAGAGGACGTTGAGTTGGGCCAGAAGTTCGCCCGCTCCAGAGCTGTCCTTTACGCCCACTACTGTCCCTTCGCTGGCCAGGGTGGCGACTGTGCCGGGCGCCACGGCCGTCTTAACCGTCTGAGGGATGTTGTACACCCACAGCGGCATTCCGACCCGGTCCTGGATGTAGCGGTAGTGGTCCAGAAGTTCGTCCTGTCCGCTGGGGTAGTAGTACGGCGGTGTGGCCGCAATTCCGTCGAGCCCGCTCTCGCGGACCGCATGGGCCAGCGTGACCGACAGCTCGGTGCTCGCGCCGGAGATGTTGCCGATAACAGGCACGCGACCGGCCACCTGCTCCATGACAGCGTCGATGCTTCGCACACGCTCGTCGTCGGACAGGTTTCCGAACTCGCCCGTTGTTCCGGACGCCCATATGCCGTGGACGCCGTTGTCGATCAGGTAGTCGACCAACCGTCGCAATGAATCGACGTCGACCGTCTCGTCAGAGTTGAGTGGGGTGAGGATCGGAATGACGACGCCTTTGATCTCTTTTTCGGCCATTGTGGTGCTCCTTCAGTTGTATTGAGTTGCTTGATAATGCCGGGCGTTCGCATCCACACCAACCATTCGAGGACGCCCATCCTCGCCTAGATCGTACCGGCGCGGCCTATCCGCCGCCGATCGCCGGGACGAAGTGCACCTCGCTGTCTTCGCCGACCTTTTGCAACATGCCGAGAGTCGTGATCTCTCCGTCGACCGCAACCGAGATGTTTCCTTTGACCTGGTTGCCGTCGACCAGACGCTCTTTCATGCCAGGGTGCTTGCTTTCCAGGTTTTCGATGATCTGGCGAACGGTCGCGCCGGGAATGTCTATGTTGACATGACCGTCGGTCAGCTTCTGCATCAACGAAGGGATGTAGACGGTAGCCACTGTTTGACCTCCATGCCGTCCCAGATGTCCTTCCCAATATGAGTGCGCGCCAGATTCGATGATACGAATCTGGCGCACAGATTGCAACGTTCGGGCGAGTCCGAAAGCTTGTGCGTCCGGCTCGCGGTCTCGTCAGCCGTTAATTGCCGTTCTTGCTCCGAATCGCTTTCGCGACGGCAGCCGGGTTCATCGGCAGCTCATTCATGCGCGTCCCGATGGCGTCCGCGACCGCGTTGGCGACCGCGGCCAGCGGCGGCACGATGTTGGCCTCGCCGACGCCTCGGACTCCGAACGGGTGCCCGGGGTTCGCCACCTCGACAATGACAGTGTCGATCATCGGCAGGTCGAGGATCGTCGGCAGCCGGTAGTCCAGCAGCGAAGAGTTGTCCACGCCGCCGTCGTCGTTCATGAAGTACTCTTCGTTGAGCGCCCACCCGATGCCCTGGACGCTGCCGCCCTGCATCTGTCCTTCCACGTAGCTGGGGTGGATGGCTTTGCCGGCGTCCTGCACGGTGGTGAACCTGGTGACAGTCACCTTGCCCGTGTCCGGGTCGACTTCCACGTCCACGATGTTCCCGGCGTAGGAGCCGCCCGCGCCTTGAGGATTGAGGGCCGCTCGCCCGGTGATCGGTCCGCCGGTTGCCGAAAGCTGTTCGGCCAGGTCCTTGAAGCTCATGCTGAGCTCGGGGTCGGACGTGGACTTGAATACTCCATCCTCCAGATCGACCCCTTCGGCATCGACGTCCCAAATCTGGGACGCCCTTTCGATCATCTGGCGTTTGACGTCTTGCGCCGCTTCGTAGGCCGCCCAGCCGGTGGCGAACGTGGTGCGGCTTCCGCCGGTCATGGCGGTGTATCCCACCGAGTCGGTGTCCGCGACGGACGGGCGCACGTTTTCGGCTGGGATCCCAAGCACCTCCGCCGCCTGCATTGCGATCGAGGTTCGGGAGCCGCCGATGTCGGTGGAGCCCTCGACCAGCGTTATCGTCCCGTCGGCGTTGACGCTGATGTGGCACGCGGAGTCGAACCCGATGTTGAACCAGAAGCCGATGGCCACTCCTCGCCCCTTGTACGGGCCCTCCAATGGAGCATCGTAGTGCGCGTGATCCTTCATCGCCTCCAGCACTTCGACGCATCCAATCCGAGGGTTGGTCAGACCGTCCGGTCGTACGGTGCCCTCCTGGGCCGCGTTCTTCAGACGGAAGTCCAACGGGTCGATGCCCAGTTGAGTAGCCAGCTCGGCGACCACCTGCTCCGCCGCATAGGCCGCGTTGGGGGCGCCGGGGGCGCGATACGGTTCAGCCTTGGGTTTGTTGGTGACGACGTCGTATCCGTCGATGAGGATATTCGGGATTACGTACGCTGTGAAGACGCACATCGCAGCCATGCCGACTGCCGAGCCGGGATAGGCGCCGGCCTCGAACTCAAGGTTCGCCGTCGCAGCGGTGATCTTGCCGTCGTTCGTGGCCCCCATCTTGATCGTCATGCGGCTTCCCGAAGTCGGACCGGTGGCCTCGAAGACGTCCTTGCGGCTCATCAAGATCTTCACCGGCCGCCCTGACTTCTTCGAGAGCAGCGCCGTCGTCGCATCCAGATAAGTCGGAATCTTGCCGCCAAACCCTCCGCCGATCTCCATGGGCGTCACCTTGATTTGGGACACGGGAATGTCCAGCGCCTGCGCCAGCGAGTCGCGCACCGTGAAGGCGCCCTGGGTGCTGCACCACACCTGGAGCCGGCCGTCGTTGTTCCACAGGGCGGTGGAATTGTGCGGCTCGATGTATCCCTGGTGAACCGTCTTGGTGACGAACTCGCGCTCGATCACAATGTCGGCTGCCGCGAAGCCGTCACGCACGTCGCCCAATTTCTGTTGGAGGTGGGACGCAATGTTGGTTGGATTGTCGCCGGTCTCGCCCAAGTCGTCCGTCCGAAGGGAATCGTGCAGCACGGGCGCCCCGGTCTTCATGGCTTCGGGGGCGGTCATCACAGCCGGCAGGACTTCGTACTCGACCTCGATCAGCGCCACGGCCTCTTCGGCCACATGAGCGTTGACAGCAGCCACGGCGGCGACTGCATGCCCGCGATACAGGGCCTTGTCTGACGCCATGAGGTTGTCTCTCACCCATTTGGCGCCGGTGTCGCCCGCGGAGTCCGGGTAGTCTTTCGCCGTCACGACGGCGCGAACCCCGTCGAGGGCTTCCGCTTTGGAAGTGTCGATGGACTTGATCACCGCGTGCGCATGCGGGCTTCTGAGGACCATGCCGTATAACAGCCCGGCGGCGGCGAAATCCGCTCCGTAAAGAGCGCGCCCGGTCACTTTGTCAGCCCCGTCGTGGCGGACGGGGCGGGTTCCTACAACGCTAAACTCTTTCGTGGACAGAACTGTGTTTGGCTCGTATTCCCTGACTGCCATGCCTCTCCTCCTCCTACATCCTCACCGCAGCGTCCTGCAAGGCACTATAGATTTCTTCATCTCCGCACAACGATTATTGTTGTTGGCAAGCCATCGATGGATCTCGCCTTCTGTTTTCTCGATGATTCAAGGCGCCATCGCGCCTGGAGTTTCTACATTGATCATGCCATCGGCAAGCTTCCGCATCAAGGATTAAGTACGGAGATCGTCGGCGGAATGACGGGGTTGGGCCGACGGTCTGCCCGAACTCGTGCGGCCTTACGCGTTCTTTCCGCTCTGAATGGCTTTCGTGACCGCTGTTGGGTTCATCGGCAATTCGTTGAGCCGGGCCCCGACGGCATTGCGAATGGCGTTGGCTATGGCGCCGGCCGGTGGCACGATGCTGGCTTCACCGACTCCCCTGACGCCAAATGGGTGTCCTGGGTTGGCTACCTCTACGATGACCGCGTCTATCATCGGCAGATCAAGGCTGGTGGGCATGCGGTAGTCCAACAACGTCGGGTTTGCCATCTTCCCATCGTCGTTCATGAAGTATTCTTCGTTTAGCGCCCAACCAATGCCCTGGGTGGTTCCGCCCTGTATCTGACCTTCAACTTGGCCCGGATGGATGGCCTTGCCTGCATCTTGAACAGCGGTGAATTGGAGGATGTCCACCTTGCCGGTCTCGGGGTCCACCTCCACGTCAACGATGTCGCCGATGAACGAGCCTCCGGCCCCCGGCGGATTCACCGAGCCGCGGCCAACGACAGTCTCTCCGGTGGCTTCCAATTGTTCGGCAAGCTCTTTGAACGTCATACGGAGCTCGGGGTCTGACGTGGACATGAAAACGCCGTGGTCCAGTTTCAAGGTCTCGGCGTCCACGTCCCATATCAGGGCCGCTCGATCGATCATCTGGCGTCCGACGTCCTGGGCGGCTTCGTAGGCGGCCCAGCCCGTGGCGAACGTGGTGCGGTTTCCGCCGGTCATGAAAGTGTAGCCCACCGAGTCGGTGTCCCCCACCGACGGGTGGACGTCCTCAGCGGGAATGCCCAGCGCCTCGGCGGCTTGCATGGCCACGGCTGTCCGGCTGCCTGATAAATCAGAGGAGCCTTCGACCAAAGCCACGGAGCCATCGGCGTTTACGCTTATGGTGCAACTGGAGTGAAAGCCGATGCTGCCCGAGACCCCGACGGCCACGCCCCTGCCACGGTTTGGCCCTTCCAGCGGCATGTTGTAGTGGGGATGGCTCTTCATCGCCTCCAACACCTCGACACTGCCGAGGCGAGGATGGGTTGGGCCATGAGCCCGCCGGGTCCCTTCTTTGGCGGCGTTCCGGAGCCGAAACTCTATCGGGTCGATCCTGAGCTTCCCGGCCAACTCGTCAACAACCGACTCAACGGCGAACGCGGCGTTGGTGGCTCCGGGCGCTCGATATGGCTCGGTTTTGGGTTTGTTCACCACCACGTCAAAGCCGTCTATGATCATGTTCGCGACATCGTACGCGTCGAATACGCTCATGGCCGGTATCGCCACCAGCGAACCCGGGAATCCGCCTGCCTCGTATACCAGAGACGCCTGGGCTGCTTTGATGACGCCTTCTTCGGTAGCCCCCATCTTGACCGTTATGTGAGAACCGGGAGTCGGTCCCGTGCCCTCGAAAACCTCCTGACGAGTCATCACGATCTTGACGGGCTGGCCTACTTTCCTCGACAGCAGCGCCGCCACCGGGTCGAGGTACAAGGCGGTCTTCCCGCCGAATCCACCCCCGATCTCCAACGGCGTGACTTTGATCTGAGACACGGGCAGCCCAAGTATCCAGGCGATGGCGGTTCGGGAGCCGAACGCGCCCTGGGTGCTGGACCAAATGAGAAGCCTGCCGTCCGTGTTCCACAGCGCCGTGCAATTATGAGGCTCGATGTACCCTTGGTGGACGGTGCTGCTGTCGAACTTCCGCTCGACGATCACGTCCGCGTCTTCGAACCCTTTGCCGATGTCCCCAAGGCTGAACTGAAGTTGGCTGGCGACGTTGTTTGGTTTGTCGCTAGTGTCCTGTCTCTGAATTGAGTTGCATAATTAATTGAGCC
>DCWO01000106.1 GCA_002328865.1 Dehalococcoidia bacterium UBA2160
TGTACAATCATCAACTCAGAGAGCTCGCGATATCAGCTCAAAGTCTCCATTAACTTTCCGTCCCATTTAGGCTGACAGCCAACAACCAATGATCACTCCGATGAATTAAGGAGGCAACAGTCATGGAGCGCTCAAACCCGTACGCCGATCTCGATAAAGCGATCTTGGCCGAGGTCTACTACTCGACCGAAACCCGAGACAACCTGCTCGTCTTGTGCGACGACTACGGGTCTCGTTTCGACGGCACCGACGACGCCCTTCGGGCGGCCGAGTTCGTTCGCGGCAAGTTCGAGAGCTACGGCGTCGCCAACGTCCAACTGGAATCGTACGACTACAGAGGCTGGATCCGCGGACCGGCCACGCTGACCGTCGCCCATCCGATCGACCGCGAGCTCGCATGCATCTCCCTTCCCTACTGCCATCCCGGCGAGGTCAGCGGAGATCTGGTCTACGTCGGCGACGGGACGCCTGAGGACTTCGACCGCGTCAAGGACGACATCCCCGGCGCCATCGTCATGGTCCGCACGAGCTCACCGCCCGGCCACCGGTGGATGCACCGCACCGAGAATTACGACCGCGCCGCGCTCATGGGGGCGGCTGGCTTCATCTGGATGCAGCACGTCCCCGGAATCGGCCCGGAAACGGGTTCGATCGGTTGGACTCACGACGCGCTGATTCCAGGGATCGGCGTCGCCAAGGAGTACGGCGACTTGCTCGTGAGATTGGCCGAACGTGGCGACGGCGTACGGCTCAGCATCAGAACCACCGACCAGTCGCTCCCGATGCGAGCCCACAACATCACCTGTTCGGTCGGCGGCGCGCGACATCCGGACGAGACGATCATCCTAGGCAGTCACATCGACGGCCACGACATCGCTCAGGGCGCCATCGATCCGATCTCCGGCACGGTTGTCGTCATGGAAGCGGCCCGAATCCTGTCCAAGATCGCCGACCGGCTCGACCGCACCGTCCGGTTCGTGATCTTCAGCAACGAAGAGGTGGGCCTGTTCGGCTCCATCACCGACACCAAGCTCCACGCCGACGAATTGCCGAGAGCACGGTTCATGCTAAATCTGGACGCCGCCGGTAAGCCTGGCCGGAAGGGCGTCATCCTGAACCGCTGGCCCGAGCTGGCAGACTTCTTCCGACAGGCAGGCGAAGAGATGGGAGGCGACTTCCCCGTTGGGCAGGGACTGAGCGGTTTTTCCGACCACTTCTCCTACCTCTTGCGCGGCGTGCCCACCGGCTCGCTTGGCGACACCGAAGGCCCGCCGCCGTCGGGACGAGGCTACGGGCACACGTTCTGGGACACCGCCGACAAACCGCAACTGGTCGACATGCGAGACGCCACGGCGGCCGCGTGTCGTTTGGCCCTTCGCATCGCCAACGCGGAATCGTGGCCGGCCCAGAATCGAAACCAGGCCGCAATCCGCGAACTGCTCGACACCGAACCGGGACTCGAACAGTACCGGCTCACCGAGCAGCTCGTCAAAAAGCACGGCGATGGCATCCTAAGTTGGTGGCAACCTGAGGGCTAATGGTAGAACCGTTGCAGTTGCTGCTGCGCTTCGTACTCGGCGCGAAGCTCGCGCGTCACCGGGTCGGCGGTAGCTTCCGCGACTGCCAGGTCCCACCAGGCTCCTGACTCCGGTCCGTAGCGATGCTTCTCGGTTTCCGCAACGATGACGCAGCTCCGGTTCTCGTCGCGGGCTTCACGCAGGGCCGCGCGAAGCTCGTCGGGCGTTGTGACATTCCATGCACGGGCGCCCAGACTCTCCGCGTTGCGGGCAAAGTCGATCTCCAGGTAGTCGCCTTCAAGCCGATCCGTTTCCTCATTGCGGGAGCGAAGCTCGTTGCCGAAGCTACGGCCCGCTACGTCCATCTGGAGGCCACGGATCGCCTGGAGGCCGTGGTTCTCCGAGATTACCACGGTGATCTTCAGACTTTCGGCCATGGCCGTGACCAGCTCCGTTGGGTTCATCAGATACGTCGCGTCGCCGATGAACGCGTAGACCTCGCCGGAAGGTTGTGCCATGCGGACACCCAGAGAGGCTGGCAGAGCGTACCCCATCGTCGAGTAACCGAACTCCAGGTGGCACGTGGCGCCGTTGCTGACGTCCCACAGCTTATGCAGATCGCCGGGCAGGGTCCCCGCGTCGTTGATGACCGTGTCGCCCGCCTTGGATTCCTCGTTGAGGACCCCGACAACCTGGGCTTGACTCATCGCCTCGCCCGCGACCTGCACGTAGACCTCGTCCTCGATCCGCCGCCCCCATGCTCTCTTGGCGGTCGCAATCTCTTCAACGTAAGCCGGGTTCGGGCCGATCCCTGCCGCTCCAGCCGCCTCCGCGAGTGCGATCAGCGCCTGGCGCGCGTCGGCGATAATCGGAAGGGCGCCGAGCTTGTACGCGTCGTGCCCAGCCACGTTGACGTGGACGAACCTGACGTCAGGATGCTGGAAAGACGAGTGCGAGCCTGTGGCGATGTCGGTCAGCCGGGCGCCTACTGCAATCACCAGGTCTGCACGCTCCGCGATAATCGTTGCCGGGTCTGTTCCGGCGGTGCCGTGGCCGCCCAGCGCCATCTCTGATCCGTTTCGCATTGCGCCGTGGCCAGCGAAGGTCTCGCCGACCGGGATGCCGAAGCCCTCGGAAAACTCCCGCAACTCGTCCCATGCCTCTGAGTACGGCACTCCACCGCCCGCAATAATCATCGGACGCTTCGCGTTTTCGAGCATCGCCACCGCCTCGGCGATTCGGTCCTGATCTGGCGCGGGACGTTCGACGCGCCACACGCGTTCGTCGAAGAAGTGGGCTGGAAAATCGTAGGCCTGCGCCTGCACATCCTGAGGCAGCGAGAGTGTTACGGCCCCCGTCTCCACCGGGTCGGTGAGGATCCGCATTGCCTCGGGCAAAGCGGTGAGGAGCTGCTCCGGTCGCGAGATGCGATCGAAGAAGCGGCTGACCGGACGGAAGCAGTCGTTGACGCTGACGTCCGCGGAAACGGGATGTTCGAGTTCTTGCAGCACCGGACCCTGGTGTCGAGTGGCGTAGTAGTCTGACGGCAGCAACAATACGGGCAGTCGGTTGATCGTGGCAGCCGCAGCGCCTGTGACCATGTTCGTCGCGCCGGGACCGATCGACGATGTGCAAGCCAGTGTGGCCAGGCGAAGGTTGGCCTTGGCAAACCCGGCCGCCGTGTGGACCATCGCCTGCTCGTTGCAGGGCCGGTAGTACGACAGGTCGTGACCGTATTCGTAAAGGGCTTGTCCCATGGCGTGGACGTTGCCGTGGCCGAATATGCCAAACATAGCAGGGATCAACCTTCGCCTTCCGCCGTCGCGTTCGCTGTACTGGACCTGGAGGAACTTGACGATGGCCTGCGCCGTCGTCAGGCGGACCGTTTCGCTGCGGTTTGAATCTTGCATGCCCTACTCGCTTCGCTTTCGTTTCAACCGTGAACTGCTTTCAGATGCCAAGACGCTCCCGAAGGTATCGTCGGCTGATCGCCGCGGCCTCACCCGGCGGAATGGACGCCTCGTCCTGCTCGTAGACAACCCAGGGTTGGTCAAGCGGTTGCAACAGACGCCAGATGCCGGGAAGATCGACTTCGCCGCGACCTAACTCGACGTACTCGGCTTCACCGTCCAGAGGCAGTCTTGGGTGAATTGGGTGCAACACACCGGTCCGCCGAGGTTCAGGGCCGATGTATTTCAGGTCCTTCAGATGAACATACGCGACGCGACTCAGATGCGCTCCCGTGAACTCCACAGGGTTCCGTCCGCCGTAGAGTGCCCAGAACACGTCGACGCAGAGCTTGACGAGCGACGGATCAGTCAACTCGATCAACCTATCCAACCCGGCGGTCCCGTTGAACTCCTGGAACTCCCAGCCGTGGTTGTGATAGCAAAACGTCAGGCCGGCTGCCGCGCACCGCTCTCCGACACGGTTGAGCACCTCCGCCGCCTCTTCGTAGGGCCGCAGACCTCCTGGCTGACTGTGCCCAACTCCCGAGACCACGATGAACTTGCCGCCGAGGTCGTTGAGGTACTCGATCTCAGCATCGACGCCATAATCCGCGCCGTAGCCAGTGTGAAGGCTCCATTGGACCAGCCCTTCGTCGCCGAGTGCACGACCAGCTTGGCGGACGTCGCCGTCGCACAGCAGGCCTGCCTCAACTCCGTCGAAACCAGCGGCTCGCACCTCACGCAAAACCCCGGCCAGATCTTCGACGGGCCGCTTGCCGAAGCCGGGATTGAGTTGTACCCCAATCATTGGACTAGCCATCGTCGCTCGCCCTCAGTCCATCACTGCGGTTTCAATGCGCCCGTCGATGTTGGACATGGTCGCATCACAATCAGAATGACTACGAGTCTACCGGTCGATCTCGAAATCGAGACGCCCATACCGGAGAAAGATTCCTCCTCCTGGGCGTCCCAACGGTCCGTTTACCGCCAGACATGCGATCACGTGCGTGGCGCCGGGGCGGACGTTATCGGTGACGAGCACCCGGTTGGTCACGTTGAAGCCGTTCACCGCCCCCGCCGGATTGTCCCATTCGCCGTCGATCCACACCTCGCCGTAGTCGTCGATATTCGTCTCGAACCACATCTTGGCGCCGGACACGTCCGCGCCGTCCACTCGATCGGGCAGAGTCACGCGTATCCGATACCACCCGAACGTGAATCCGACCGATCGCATCTTCCGAAGGCCTGGATCGGAGGCCGTTCCGGAGCTAGCGTCCGGACCTCCTGGCTCGACGTCGGATATCACTTCCCAGCCGGAGTCGTCGTAGTCGGCGAGACGGGCCGGAGACTCCGCCGTCTGCGACACCAGTCCCTCGTTCGGCTCGCCGGGAATCCATCCGGGACCGAACCTCCACTGGGCGTCCAGAGTCTTCAAGTCATCTGGCGACTCAAGGTCAAGCGACACAGTTGCCATGCTATCCTCCGCGCTGCACCTAGATGTTAGTCAGACGCAGATTAACACATGTGATTACGAGGAAAAAGGCCAGGGTTGACGCGCGACCCGCATGCCGCCAACTGTTGGCTCCGAATGGACTTTGAAGAGCCGTCAATTGCACCGTCAGCAGGCGGTGCGGGGTGGGTCGCGGAACTCGAAACGATGGGTGAAACCTTGTGATTGAAGGCAGTTGACAACTTCGGAAGGCGGCCATATAGTCTGTGCCATCTCTTGATGGTGTGCTCATCAACGCACTAGATGACTTCCGGGAACTTTCGGTCGATCATACGAATCGATTCTTGAAGTTCTCCCCGTTGTTATCGGTCGATCAAGGGCAATAACGCGTCAGAGGCGCCAAGAATCAAGGCGGCAACGGTTTAGGGGCAGGAGGTTGGCACATGACCGCAGATTACGAACCCAATGTTGTTCTCTCCAGCGTGGAGTATGACACGATCGGCTCGCGTCCTATCCGACATGACGGACACGACAAGGTAACGGGCCGTGCGCTTTACGGCATTGACCACAATTCAAACGGGCTGCTGCATGGCAAGATACTGAGAAGCCCTCACGCCCACGCCCGCATTAAGTCGATCGACGCAAGCAAAGCGATGGAGCTGCCCGGCGTGCGCGCCGTTGTGACCGGCAAAGATCTGCCGCAAGACCCGGAGCGCATGGTGGATCTTGGACTGGGCCCGGTGCGGCTTCAGTTTGTTCGCGAAAACATCCTGGCTGGTGACAAGGCTCTATACAAAGGCCATGCCATCGCAGCTATCGCGGCGACCAGCCTTCATGAGGCGGAGGAAGCTGTGCGCCTCATCGAAGTGGAGTACGAGGCGCTCCCCGCCGTGCTTACCGCTCCGGAAGCCATGAAGGACGGCGCGTCGCTGCTTCACGATTCTCTGAGAACCTCAGAGGGCGGCGAGATGGGCGACAAACCCACTAACGTCGCCAGCCATTTCAAGTTGCGCGTCGGAGACACCAACCAGGGCTTCAGTGAAGCCGACATAGTTGTCGAGCGCACGTTCAACACCAGCACAATACACCAGGGCTACATCGAGCCCCACAACAGCACTGCGCTCTGGAACACCGACGGCAGACTCCATATCTGGGGCAGCACCCAGGGCTCGTTCGGGGTGAGGGACAGCACCGCCTTGATTCTGGACTTGCCGGTGTCGCAAGTCAAAGTAACTCCGATGGAGATTGGCGGCGGGTTTGGCGGTAAGACGGTCGTGTACTTGGACCCCGTCGCCGCGCTGCTTTCCAAGAAGTCGGGCCAGCCTGTCAAAATGGTGATGACCCGTCAGGAGACTTTCGAGGGCACAGGCCCGACTCCCGGCTCCCACATAACCATCAAGATGGGAGCGGCCAACGACGGCACGATGACAGCCGCCGAGGCCACGCTGGCGTACGAGGCGGGGGCTTTTCCCGGTTCGCCGGTAACCTTCGCGTCGATGTGCACTTTCGCGTCGTACGGCGTGGCGAACCAGGTCGTCGACGGCTACGACGTGGTGGTGAACAAACCCAAAACCGAACCGTACCGCGCACCTGGAGTCACGAACCTAACGTTCGCCGTTGAATCGGTGGTCGATGAGTTGGCTTCGAATCTGAGCATAGATCCGCTCGACTTTCGGATGCAAAACGCCGCGAAGGAGGGGACGCAACGCATCGACGGAGTATCGCACGCACGCATCGGCTGTGTGGAAGTGCTCGAGGCCATGAAGAACCATCCTCACTACAACGCCCCGCTGGACGGTCCCAACCAGGGTCGGGGAATCGCCGTCGGATTCTGGTTCAACATAGGCTTTCATTCCAGTTGCACGATTAGCGTCAACGCCGATGGCACAGTGGGTTTGGTGGAAGGCTCCACCGATATCGGAGGCTCCAGGGCGTCGATTGCAATGCAGGCCGCGGAGGCGCTGGGCATTCTAGCCGAAGATGTCCATCCAACCGTGGTGGATACGGATTCGGTGGGATGGACGATGGCGACGGCGGGCAGCCGCACCACATTCGCAACAGGGTGGGCGGCGTACGAAGCCGCACAAGACGTGAATCGCCAGATGATTGAGCGCGCCGCCCAAATTTGGGAAGTGGACGCCGAGACCCTGCAACTGGACAAAGGCGTTGTCAGCTCCTCATCCGATCCTGAACTCAGGATGACATTCAAAGAGTTGGCTGCACAACTGGCCGTCACTGGGGGCAACATAGTCGGCAGCGCCTCGGTAAACCCCATGGGGGTTGGCGGCTCGTTTGCCGGCAACATAGTTGACGTGGAGGTTGACCCTGAAACCGGCAAAGTGGAGATTCTGCGGTTCACTTCTGTCCAGGACGCTGGCAAAGCCATCCATCCAAGCTACGTCGAGGGACAGATGCAGGGGGGCTCCGCCCAGGGCGTCGGCTGGGCGCTGAACGAAGAGTACCTCATGAGCGACGGCGGCGAAATGCAGAACACGAGCCTGCTGGACTACCGCATGCCCACCAGCGTGGACCTGCCCATGATGGACACGGTAATAGTGGAAGTCGCCAATCCCGGGCACCCCTTTGGTGTTCGCGGAGTCGGAGAGGCCAACATCATCCCGCCCGCCGGAGCTCTGGCCAATGCCATCAGCAACGCCGTCGATGTCCGATTGGACAGGCTGCCTATGAACCCGAGCGCAATCACGGCAAAGCTCTCAGACAAGAGCCGCGAATAGAAGTGAATCTGACATAAATCGCTGGCGGTAGCTGATACAGAACGAAACGACGGAGGAATATGCGATTGCTGCCTCCTGCTCCGCCGTTCGACGGATCGCCGCTGTCGCCATCCCTGGCGGCGCTGCATGGCTTCATTTCTGAGTGAACGAACGAACTCTAATTGCGTGGATTCAACCTAGATTCGGCCCCGTCGTTCTGGTACGCTTCCGGCGCGACGGCGGTGGGGCAACCGGACGGCGCGAACAACATGGAAAGCGGAGACGGAAATGGCAGATCAAGGTCGGGTGATCTCAATCAGCATGAGCGCCACCGGCGGCATTCCTAAGTACACTCAGGAGTCGATCGCCGTCGGGGCCGAGGGCGTGGAAGGCGACCACCATGCGGGCCCGATCAACAAGCACAAAAAGACCGGCGACCCGGAACCCAACCACCGCCAGGTCACGGTGGTCTCGGAAGAAGTGGTCCAGGACCTGAATGCCCGCCTCGGCATCGACATCAAACCCGGCGACCTTGCCGAGAACGTGCTGGTCGGCGGTCTGGGTGACCTGACCCAGTTCGAGGCAGGTGACCGCCTCGAACTCGGCGGCGATGTCGTGCTGGAGGTGACGGGGCACAACCGTCCCTGCGACCTCATCCGCAAGTACCATCCCGACCTCGTCGAAGAGATCGCGGGAAAACGCGGGCTCGCCACCGTGGTTGCTGCCACCGGAACGGTTCGAGTCGGTGACGCCTGCATCGCGATCAAAGGCGAATCAACCAGCGACTAGCGCCCCTTCGTCCTGGGGCCCAACGCATCGAAATCCGGGCTTGTCGGAACCTGTCGAAGGACACGTCACAACACGGTCAAGGCCGCGACAACCCTGGGAACGTCCACGTCGACCACGCCGGATCCGTGTCGGCGCAGCGTTCGAACGACACGTCGCGGCGAAGGTGACTGGGGCCGCCAGTCGGGATGCCTTCGCCCTGCTTGATCGCCAGACATAGCTCGCCACCGTCACCCTGCGCGAGGTGGATGGCGCCATCCGGATCGTGCTCGAAACGCTGGAGCGGACCCTGGGAGCAGCGAACCAGATACAGCGCGCTCCCTGCGTCCGATCCACTGGCCTCGACGCACCGATCGTACTCGTCCATTCGCAGTTGGCCTGTCTCGTGGTCCCACATGAACGTTTCGTCAGCCAAGTCCGTGGTCTTGCACGTGTGCGCTTGCAGGTCGGCATCGATCTGAACGCTCGAACCCGTTCCGGGTATGTCGAGGCAGTAACCCTCCGGCTCGTCCAGCGGATCGACGAGCATAACGAAGCTTGGCGTCGTGGGCGGCGCAATGATCGGGGCAAGCGCAGCAATTGGTTCAGTTTCGTCCGATCCCGAGCATGCTGCGAACAGGAGCGCGAGCAACGTCAATGCTGCAAACGCGGCGAGCAGTCGGACGGCCCACAGTTGTTTCGTCATACTCCAATGCCCCCGTGTACATGAAATCGAGGCCCACTCCAAAACCGACAAGTTCGACCGACCGGGAAATGCCCCACAAAAAGTCTATGGAGCGTGAACCTCCACGTCAACCGCGCCGGGATCGATCGACGCGACCCTCAACCAGCCGGATGGTCTATAATCACGCCAATCCACGCGGGAGGCCACAACAATGACGTTCACAAGAGTCCATCATGTCGGAATGGTAATCGGCGACCTCGAAGAAGCCCGACACGTGCTGTGCGACGGGTTCGGCCTGTCGGTCGACGAGCACCGCACGCCCTGGCCAGACGGACGCCCCGGCGACTACGACGGCGTCACCACCGTCGAGTTCCCCATCGGCGAGATGTACTACGAGGTCAGCAAGCCCGGCGATGGCGAATCCGGCGCGGCCGACTTCCTGTCGTCGACCAATGGCCGGGGTGGGATCTACTTTATCTCCATCGCTTCTGACGATATCGCGGGTGATATCGCTAGCCTTCAACAAAATGGGGTCCGGATCGAGGGCGATTGGGACGGCCAGGGCCCGGTGTTTCTCGATCCCGCGACATGTCTCGGATTGAAATTCCAGATAACACCCGAGGACCACTACTACCCTCATCCCTATCTGAAGGGCAACGGAAACGTGACCGGCATGGCGCACATCGGCATCGCGGCTCGAAGCGCCGATGAGATCAGGCGGCTCTGGGGCGATGTCTTCGGCCTAGCGGAGGACCCGTCCACCGAACGCGGGCAGTCGCGAACCGGCGACGGCGCCAACCGGCCCGCCGGCGACCCGGTCCACCTGATCGAGTTCCCGCTGGGCGGCACGGTCATCGAGATCAGCGTTCCTCTGACCGAAGACAGCGGCACGGCGAAGCTGGTCGCTCAACGAGCCCCGCTGGGAGCGGTCTACCACCACACGTGCCCGCACACCCCGGACGTGCATCGCTTCATGTACCAGGCAGAGGCGGCAGGCCTCCAGCAGATCGGCCAGATCCCGCCTCCGGGCGGGCGCTCGCTGATCGTCGGCTGGCTCCACCCTCGGTCCTGCCTGGGCATGCTCATCGAGGTCTGGAACCGGGCCCCCGGCGAAGGGCACTACCACCCGCCGATCGAGTAGCGTAATAATACCGTTCGGCCTGCGCCTACATCGTGTTCAACGGTGGGCGAGTCCAGCCATCGCCCTCCCCGCCGCTTTGAGCGCGCGCCTGGCGTTGAGCGTGATCATCTCGTTCGGAGCGCCCCGACCCCAGTCGACGACCTCCTCGGGCAGCGAGCCGCGGGAGCCGGGCATGCGCCAGTAGTAGCCTTTGGGCCGCCACCGGCCGTCGGGCAAGCGTTTGCGTTCGATCAAGTCCAGCGCCTCGGACAAACGCGGGTCGTCCAGCACTCCGAGCGGCGCCAGCACGTTCAGGGCATGCGGCACGTCGTAGTGCCAGTACAGTGGATAGTGCAGGTCGAGCCACCGTTGGTTGATCACCTCCCCGGTCCGCTCTGAGCGCATCAGCCCATGACTGAGGAAGAACTCGCCCCCGCGTTCGATGGCCTCTGATACGGAATCGTCACCCGTCGCCGAACGGTACGCGATCAAACCCTTGAGCGGCGTGATGCTCTCGTAGAACGACGAGTGCCGGGCGTCCTTGTGGCGGCTGCAGTTCCAGCCGCCGTCCGGCCACTGGTAGCTCAGCAACAATTCGGCAAGCCGGGCCACGCGTGGGTCGGATCCCATGCCCAGATGACTGCACACGGTCAGCGCGTTGCCTTCTTGCGACGCGTGCCGGCGAGCCAACCCGTTGATGATGAATGTGTCACGCCGGTGTTTTTCGCTGTTCAGCCAGTCCAGCACCGTTTCGGCGGCAGCCCGTGCATGCGGATCGTCAGCCGGAACGTTGAGATCCGCGAGCGAGACTAGCCGCCAGTGCGCGCCAGTCCACTTGGCGTATGCCGAGACCCCAAATCCACCGTCAGGTTGCTGCCCGGCCAACAGTGCACGAACCTTTGGGCCGTCGACGATCTTTCTCTCCTCGGATCGCGCCCATTGTGAGTCCGGATGCACGTCCAAAAGTTCTACTAACGTCGCGTAGCGGATTGAAGGATCGTCAGATTCAAGAAGCCAGGTGACCGCAGTCTCATCTCGCTCAGTGAGAGGAATCACCATGTTGATCTCCCTTGTCTATGGCCAACCCGCGCCGGGGACATCTACGCGAACAGTTCTGATGCGCCCGTTTCCGGCGCCCCTAATGCGATCGGGGTTGGACGCGAAGGCCTCCAGCATGAACAGCGTCCGTCTGTCCGGCCCGCCCAACATGCACGCGAAACCGCCACGTTCGGTCAGGTCGATTCGCTGTCGGACCTCGCCGCCCTCGGCTACCCTGACGAACCCGCCCGGGTTCCCGGGGGCCGCCACCCAGATGCATCCCTCGGCGTCCAGGCATATGCCGTCGGGGGGCACATCCAACTCCGCCCAGACCCGTCGTCCCGACAGCGACCCGCCGCTCTCGATGTCGAACGCGGTCAGCCGCCGGCCTCTCGTCTCGGCCACGATCATGGTTCCGCCATCCGGAGTGATTACCGTCCCGTTCGGAAACTCCAGATCGTCCGCGACCGACCGCACCTCGCCCTGCGGAGTGACCATCACAACATTCGTCGGTTTGGCCTCCGCGCCTGTGAAGATGTCGGACCCAAAGTTGCCGACGTATGCCCGACCCAGCGAGTCCACGACCATGTCATTGCAATGAAACGCGGCCAAACCGCTGAGATCTCCCGCTTCAACCAAGCCATTCGGGTCTTGGCGCATCAGCTTCCGGTCGGTCATCGACACGACCAGCAGCCGCCCATCGGGAAGCCACCCCAGACCCGAGGGTTGGTTCGGCACATCCACGATGGTCTCGCGGACGCCTGCCATGTCGACAGCGACGACCTCGTGGGCGTGCATGTCCGAGAACCACAGCCGGTCTTCGTGCCATCGTGGACCTTCGGGAAACATCAGGTCGTCGAGCAGGACGTTGGGGCTCAATTCAGGCAAAACATCCTCCTGCCGAGCCAGTGGTCAACGTCAATCTTCACCATGTCGCGCCTATTCTAGCGCATGCGGCTTGGGTCGTCCCTTTATCGCGCGACATTGACGACGTGCGCGGTCGACACTACACTTTCGTCGAAGCGGAAACGAGGGGGTTGAGAATATGATCGTGGGGACTCGATTGGCGGCGGCGGCAAAGCGTGCCCGTGACACCTTCACGCAACGGCCCGCATCTCGACGCGTCGTCGCCCAGGCAACGGCGCGGTTGACCGGCGACGGCGCCGCTACCGCCGTGCGGATGCGTGGCCACAACATAATTGTCGACGGCCCGCCAACCACGGGAGGCGACGACACCGGTCCGACGCCTGGCGACCTGATCCGCGCAGGGCTTGGCGCATGCCTGGCCATCAACTACGGGAAACACGCGCCAACGTTCGACGTCGAGCTCACGGAGATTACGGTCAACGTCGAGACCGACGTCGATTTGGGCTCGTCCGCCGGACTGGACGTTGACACGCCCCCTGGATTCGGCGCGGTGCGGTTCGAAACGCTGCTTACGACGAACTCGCCCGAAGCACGCGTTCGTGAGCTCGTCGCCTTCGCGGAAGCTCACAGTCCATCGCTTGATGACCTGACCCGCGGCCTGCACGTCGGGGGCCAACTCACCATCCGCCGCCCTGAATGAGTCTCCTCGCCCAACGAGCCCGCGGCTGTTGACGGCGCCGAAGCCCGAAGATACACTGGCAGCCGCCGATTTCCGAGCGACGTTGCTGTGCCGGAGATCGCCCGAATCCAACGCGGAGGGCCGTGATGCAGCCTGATGTCCAGCGCCGAGTGCAACGGTACGGATGGGATCGTGGCGTCGATTCCTACGCCGCTTATTGGGAGCCCGTTCTCGACCGGTGCGCACGACAGACCGTGTCGATGGCGGAGCCTCGAATCGGCGGACGCGTTCTCGACATCGCATGCGGCGGCGGAGCGGCGACTCAGATTTTGGCGGAGCGGGTCGGCCCGACAGGTCACGTGCTGGGCGTCGATCTCTCGGAGAAGATGACCCAGCGAGCATCGGACCGCCTGACCGGACTAGGATTGAATCACGCCACGTTCGCCCGCATGGGTATGGAGCAACTGGACCTGCCCGACGATTCGCAAGACACGGTGACGTGTGTGCTTGGACTGATGTACGCTCCGAAGACGCTCGTCGCCGTGCAAGAGATGGCACGCGTCCTTCGTCAAGGCGGCCGTTGCGCTATCGCAGTCTGGGGTCGGCGCGATCGATGCGGATGGAGTGAGGTCTTTCCGATTGTCGACCGACGGGTGACGACTGAGGTATGCCCAATGTTCTTCGCAATGGGCGTCAACGAGGCGCTGATAATAGCGATGGAAATGGCGGGGTTTGCGGATATCCGGGAAGAGCGAATCTCCGAGACCCTGCGCTTTCCCGACGCTGAATCCGTCTGTATGGCTATGTTCGCCGGCGGCCCCGCTTCGTTGGCCTACAGTCGATTCGACGAGGTGACGCGCGACGAAGTGCATTCCGAGCTGTTGACCAGCGTGGAGCAATATCGAGTCGGCAAAGCCTACGACATTCCCGGCGAATTCGTACTTGCCGCGGGAGTAAAGCCGTGACTCGCATGCAAATTACGACCGCGATCGATGTGCATAGCCGAGTCGCTTGGGAGGTGGTTGAATGGATCTAGGATCTAGCCTGGCAGAGGGAACGAAACGCGCACATCGGGTCTTCGAGAGGCGGCCTGCCGCAGGATTGGTCACCGCACGTGCGACAGCCGAACTCACGAGCGATAGAGCTCACGCTACCGTGCAGATGGGTCCGCATCAATTGGTGGCCGACGCACCGGCTCCTGTTGGCGGCGACGGCGACGGACCCACGCCCGGCGATATGATTCGAGGCGCCCTCGCCACTTGTCTGGCAATGAACTACGCCATGCATGCGCCTCGCTTTGGGGTCCATCTGAGGGGAATTGAGGTTTCAGTTGACACCGACATCGATCTCAGGCGCTCGGTCGGGCTTGAAGGCGACCAACCTGTCGGCTTCAGCGCGGTGCGCTTCGAGGCAACGTTGACCACGGACTCGCCCGAGGGCGAGGTCCGTGAGCTCGCGGAGTACGCCGAGCAACTCAGCCCGACCCTGGACGATATCGCACGGGGCTTGCCGACCGAAGGCACGCTAACCGTACGCCGCCCGGACTGACGCTCCGAAATCGTCCCGCGCCGGGTCTTGTCGGGCGACGAATCTCGCTGCTGTATTCGACCGGGTCGAGGCGATCAGCCAAAGTAAGATTCCCACGAAACGAAAACACGCCTGCAATCATCCCCGAGAGGACATTGATTGACTTTCATAACGTCACGTTCCGGCGGCCTGACGCCGGAATGTGTAAACGAAATGAGCCGCAATTTCTGGAACTCTGCCGTCCTCCGAGCCGGCATCAAACTGGGCGTGTTTCCTCTGCTGGAAGAGCAGCCGCACACGCCCGAGACTCTTTCGCTGCGCATCGGCGCGAACACTCGATTCGTTCAGGCGTTCCTTGAGGCTTGCGTCGAACTGGGACTTGCTGCCAACGACGGCGGCGCCTATCGCAACTCGCCGCTCGGTTCGGCGTTCCTACTGCCTGGCAAAGACGAGTACGTGGGAGACCTCGTCCTCCACATCACCAACTACTGGCACACCTGGGGAAACCTGGACCGCCTGATCGTGGAAGGCGCGACCGAGCTTCCGTTCGAAAACGGATTCACGGACGCCGCCACCTACTGGACCGACTACATGAAGGGCCAGCACAACCGAGCCGTGGCCGGACAAGGCCAACACCTCGTCGAAGCGGTGGACCTCGCCGGTCGGAAGAAGATGCTGGACCTCGGAGGCGGCGCCGCCAGCTACAGCATCGCCCTCTGCGAGGCGAATCCGCAGTTGAAGTCACGCGTAGTCGACCAGAAGGAACCCCTCGAAATAGCCCGGCCTCTCGTGCACGCCGCAGGCCTTCGAGACCAAATTACGCTGGTCCAAGGCGACTTCTTCGATCTGGACCTCGGCGCTGACGCCGATGTAGTGCTCATATCCGGCGTCGTTCTGATCGTGTCGGAAGAAGATTGCCGTAAAGCGTTCCGACGCGCCTATGACGCGCTGGCGCCCGGTGGAATGATAATCGTCCAAGACTTCATGCGCATCGACCCCAGCGCCGAGCGTACGTTCCTCGATGTGATGATGGACATGTACGTGCTGGTCGGGTTCGACCCTGGCGCGGGAGATCGTGACGGCGACGAGTACGCGTCATGGCTGACCGACGCGGGCTTCACCAGTATCGAGCAAACCCCTCTGCCGACACAACTCGCCGTCATAACGGGCCGCAAACCGGACAATGCGTAAAGACTATGTCTTGAGGCCGTCCACCGGCCGAACAGTCAGGCTCTCCCTGATCCTCTGATGTGTTCGATCCCCGCCGGTCCCGATCTAATCGGGACCGGCCTTACGACGAATCACGCGTTCCTATTGACGTCAAGCCCGCCGCCGAGATGTAGCGCGTGTGCGCTGCTCTGGCGTTACGCGACTTTACTCCCGCCTGTCAGGATCTTGCGGAGCTTCAACACCTTTTCGGGATCTTCGATGTCTCGCATGTAGCCGCACTGCAAGCATTCTTTGTAGCGACCGTACAGATCTTCGTTGATATGCATGTCGCCTTGGCATCGCGGGCAACTTCTCAAAAACAACATTGCTGCCTCCCTACCCATTACGCTGATTCTTCCTCGACTTCGCCCCCTCTGTTGAAAGGGCGCCGGCAACCACGGTCAGGCCGCTGTCGGCGTTTGCTTTCACGGTGTGAATGATTTCACACGGCATGTGAGGAACGCATGATGAAGCGGGTAAGTGACGTGATAAAAGCGTGATGCCCACGCCCCCGCTCTCGATGGCTCATTCAGTGACCTCGGCCAACTTCTGCAATTGTCTCCGTCAATTCGTGTCGCTTGCCGATCAAAGTAGACTGGCAGCGGCTTAGCGGCGGGTCGAACCGCGTTAAATTTGCTCCCATTGAAATTCACCCACAGCCGCTGGATGATGGGTGCCCGCTGTCGATAGAATTCCTCCGGGCAATCCCAATACGCTTGGAGCAGGTTTAGATTGACTCCGCCTGAGGCTGAATGTAGAATTCGCATCTGTAGTCAATGTGACCGTATCGCGCCGGCCGTCGCTGTCTGACAGCGACTACGCGCCAGCATCGAATCAGGCGAGAGGAGCAACTAATGAGCATCGATGGAGCGCCAGCGTTTCCGGTAACTGTTGTTGGAAGCTGGCCCAGGCCCCCGGAGCTTCTGAAAGCGTTGAGGGCGCGCCAGTCCGGCGACCTCACATTCGAGGAGTTCAACGCCGAAGCCGACAAGGCCGTTCTGGAATGTCTCCGCTACCAAGATGAAGCAGGCGTGGACATCGTCAGCGATGGCGAACAGCGCCGGGACAACTTCTACTCCTTCATCGTGGAGAAACTCGACGGTGTGCAACTGATGAGCCTTGCCGAAGTGATGGACCACGTCGAGGACAAGGCCAGCTTCGACGAAATCCTTCGCAGCCAGGACGCTCCGGCTTTCGCAATCCACAACACCACGGTCGTCGACAAGATACGCCGCAACAAGCACCTGGCGATGGACGAGCTCGAATTCCTGAAGAAACACACCGACAAGCCGATCAAGATCGCCCTTCCCGGCCCGTACCTGCTCACCCGGTCGATGTGGGTCAAAGGCGTGTCGGACGAAGCCTATCCAACGATGCAAGACCTTGCGGAGGACATCGTTCCCATCTTGCGCGAAGAGGTCATCGCCCTGCGCGACGCGGGCGCGGCATTCGTCCAGCTCGACGAGCCGGTGCTGACAGACGTCATGTTCCGGCCGGAGGTCAAAGAGCGAACTTTCATGTGCGCATCGATGGCAGCCTCTTCCGGCGACCCTATGGTCGAACTCACATGGGCGGTAAGGCTCAACAACGCCGTCTTGGCCGACATCGAAGGCATCCACACCGGCATCCACGTGTGCCGGGGCAACTGGAGCCGCCAAGACGAGGCGCTGCTCTCGGGTAGCTACGAGCCCCTGGTCATGTACCTGCTCACGATGCGCGTCAACCAACTGGTGTTGGAATATGCCACTCCGCGCGCGGGAGACTTGGCCGCCTTCGGGCGCTACCCTCGTATTCGCGAGATGGGTTTGGGTGTGGTCAATCCGCGCACTGACGATGTCGAGACGGTTGACCAGGTTATCGCGAAAGTCGAAGAGGCGCTGAACTACTTCGAGCCTGAACAGATCTACCTCAACCCGGACTGTGGCTTCGGCACGTTCGCGGAGCGACCGATGAACACAACCGAAATCGCCTCACAGAAACTCAAAGTCATCGCGGCCGCCGCCAAAGAGTTGCGGAGCAAGTACGAGGTTGGAACGAGGTGAGCGGCATGGGCTCAGATGAGGGGAGCGTAGTAAACGGGCTAAACATAGGCGAGTTCCGCGAGGCAGTCAAAACCGTCGCGGAACAGGAAGGCGCTCAGCACGCGCCCAAGAAGGCACGGGTTCAGTGGATGGGCGGCTTCAAATTCAGCGCCCTCACGCGAAACCACACGTTTGTGATCGACGAACCCGCGCATCTGACCGGCGAGGACGAAGCGCCTAACTCGATGGAATACGTCCTGGGCGCTTACGGCGCATGCCTGGCCACCGGGTTCGTTCTCAACGCGTCGCTGCAAGGCGTTACGATCCGAAACATGGAGATCGCCCTCGACGCGGGACAGGACAACGTCTTCACGTTCCTCGGTCTTGGCGGCGAAGGGCATTCCGGGTTCAGCAACGTGAATGCCAAGCTCTACGTCCAGGCCGAAGCCGACGCCGAAACGCTCCAGCGCATCTGGGAAAAGACGGTGGAAACCTCGCCGGTCGGCAACTCGCTAGTGCACAATGTGGTCATCAATCCAGCGATGGACGTCATCCCGTAAGCATGCACACCAAGCCCGCGCCGGAATCAACGGATCGACCGGACTTTTCACGATGAGAGCCGCCTGATGCGCTCTGCCGAACAACAGGCGCCTTCGCCGGACCTCGTCCGGCCTGCCCAGCCCCAGGAGGAGCGGGCGGCTGTCTGGTTCCTGTACTCCGCCGTGTTCTGGCTGGCCGTCCCCGGCATCGCCGGTCTGATTATGGCCGTGTTCCTCTTCGCCCCGTACGTCCAGGACTGGATCCCGATGTGGGCGCGCCCCTACATCCAGTTCGGACGGCTGCGTCCCGTGCACGTCAACCTGGCGCTGATCGGGTGGCTCTCGATGGTCTACGCGGGCTCGATGCTGTTCATCGTCGCCCGCCTGACACGCGCCCCCGTTTATGCCGAGAAGCTGGCCAGGGCGAACGTGGTTCTCTGGAACGTGGTGGTCGCCGGGGCGGTCGTAAGCCTCCTCCTCGGATTCAACCAGGGGCGTGAATACGCCGAACTGGTTTGGCCGCTGGACACATTGCTGATCGTCTGTTTTGCGATCCTCGCGATCAACATCTGGGGCACGGTGTTTCGGCGCACCGAAAAGCGCCTGTACATAAGCGTATGGAGCTTTATGGCCGCCAGCCTGATCTTCCCGTTCATTTACGCCATCGGCAACGTCGTTTGGGACACGTCCGGGGCACTGACCGGGATGAACGACGCAATCCTCAACTACTTCTACGTCCACAACCTGTTCAACGTCTGGTTCACGACGGGCGCAATGGGGTTGGTCTTCTACCTTCTGCCGAGGTTGACCGGCAACCCGATCTGGAACTACCGGCTCGCAGTGTGGGGGTTCGCCAGCGTGTGGACCGGCCAGCACCACCTGCTGTATGGTCCCGGACCGGAATGGCTGGAGCTGCTCTCGGTCTCGTTCAGCATCCTGGCGGCGGTGCCGAACACGGCCTTTGCGTACAACTTCTTCAGGACAATGCAAGGAAAATGGCACAAGTTGGCGACCGATGTTCCGCTGCGCTTTTTGGCGATGGGGTGTCTGTTCTACACGGCCACCTGTTTCCAAGGAGTGTCGCAGTCGTTCCGCAATTTCAGCGCCCAGATCCACTTTACCAACTGGGTCATCGGCCATAGCCATTTGGCATTCGTCGCGTCCTACAGCTTCTTCGCCTTCGCCCTCGTATACCACATCCTGCCGCGCGTGCTTGGCCGGCCTTTGTTCGACCGGAAGCTGATGGAGTGGCACTTCTGGCTCATCACGCCGGGGCTGATCGCTTTCATGGTCACGTTGTGGGCAGCCGGATTGATCCAAGGCGAAAACTGGAACACGGGCGGCATACCGTTCGTCGAAACGGTCAAGGCGATGAAACCGTATATGTTCGTGCGCCTCATCGCAGGGGCCGCCATGGGCGCGGGCATCGCGGTGTTCCTCTACAACGCGTTGCTGAGCCTCAGGACCAAACCAGCGCCGGTCCCGGTTTCGGAGCGGGCATTATGAAACAGCCGACCATCCTCTATTTGACCGTTGGTTCGTTCGCGTTCTTGGCCGTTGGCCTCGTGATCACCGTGTGGCTCCCCGGATACCTGAAAGACCCTCAGCCAACCGAGTTCGCGATCGACTACAACGACGTCGAGTTGGAGGGCAGAGACGTCTACATCCGCGAGGGATGCTGGTACTGCCACACACAACAGGTGCGCTCCATCGAAGTCGACGTCGGCACGGTGTGGTTGAAGGGCGACATTGGGCCGGAGTCGGTTCCGGGCGACTACGTCTACCAGAAGCCCGTTATGTGGGGCACCAACCGGCAGGGACCGGACCTCTCCCACGCCGCCAGCCGTCCGTACGCAACAAAAGAGTGGCACATAATTCATTTGGAAGACCCCGACAACGTCGTTCCGGGCAGCATTATGCCGTCGTTCGAGCATCTGAACGACGGCGACATGGACGCCTTAAGCGATTACCTGATGGCGCTGAAGTAGCGTTCGGCGGAGACAAACCATGTATCCAGCGACGTTCCTGGTAATAGCAGCCGTAGCCCTGATGTTTTCGTTCTGGGTGGGTTTCTTGCTGTGGGCGTGGCGCTCGGGGCAATTAGACGACCAACAAGAGTTGCGGCGTCTTCCTTTGGAGGACGACCTGCAGCCAAACATGGAGCGCCAACGAAATGGATGACGATCGACTGCAACCCGTCGCTGACCCGCCCGACTACGAGGACGATGAGGCGATAGGGGGCGAGATAAGAGTGGCCGGAGGAGGCTCGCCCAAAGTGTTGCGTTGGGGCGCATATCTCGCGCACGTTTGGGCCGTGCTGTACTTGGTTGTTCACCCTTCGGTTCCCTACCGCGAGATACTGTTTGTTTTCGCCGCGTTGATCGGCGCCTGGTTGCTGTTCTTCGCCCTGGCGAAACGCCCTCCGGAGCTGTGAAATACTTGACAAGGTTTGTAACTGCTGATAGCGTCGAATTGATGTTTGCACGACACGACAACTGTCCCTGCATCTGTTTGCCGTAAAGAGGCAAGCAGCGCGATAAGATCGGCGCCTTCCTCATGATTTCGTGGTTGTTTGAGGGAGGCGTACTTTTTTTCGTGAAGGGCGCGTTGGCCCGATCATGGAAACATCAGCATAGGGAGCCATCATTGGTTGATGGCGATAGGGCGGGTACGCGGTCTCCCGAACGTTGAATTGCTGGCCGGCGGCCGTGGCTGCCGGACGGCCAAGCAGCCGATGACGAGCTAAGTACCTTAAGTGAATATTGGGGGGAACCAATGGTGGATTCGAACCGAGCAGAACAAGCAAACGCCTACATGAAAGAGAAGATGCTCTTCACGCCGCGGATGTTCCAGGTGATCAACACCGTGGCGCCTGAAGCCGGCGAAAGGTTTGCGGACTTCTACGAAACCGTCTGGGCGGACGGCGCTCTGCCCCGCAGGATCAAAGAGTTGATGTTTACCTCGATCGGCGTCTCTCACCGATCGCCCGCGTGCCTCATCCACGTGATTCCCGCCGTCGAGGCCGGAGCCACGGACGGCGAGATCTTCGAGGCAGTCGCGGTGGGCATGCTGGCCGGGGGATTCGTCCCCAACGGCCCGGGCATCCCTTACGCGTTCCAGTACGCGGTCAAGGTCCTCGAGATCGTCGCGAAGTATCGCGCCGGCGAGGATTGGGAGTACATTCTGCCCGCCGATTTCAGAATGTAAGGCAGTCGCTGTGCCGGGCCTCGACATAGCTGCTACACTTGTTGGAAGTTTTTTAGCTGAGCAGGCGGACGCCGGGCGATTGCTCCGGCGTCCGTTGCGTGGGGGATGTATTCGTGCCGTTAGCGAAATTTGACATAGAATTAGGCGCCCAGACCCAGATGTTCGTATTCGAGGACCGCATTTCGGCCCTCATGCCCCAGAGCCTTGGAATCGTCATACCGTTGGAAGACTACCTCACCGAGATCGACGAGTCGAATCCGGTGTCCTGGGGCCTTTCATATCTTTACGCGGAAGTCTGGGTGGAGCGCCGTCTGGGCCGCCAGTTCATTGCGGCCGCGCTTCCGGAGTTCTTCACGGAAACCCTTCGGCCGACATCGCTCCGATTCCCTCTGACATACGAGGCCGTCAGTGTGCTGGAAGAGGCACGGGCGGGCGGCGATCTGAATCTCTCGTTGCACCTCGAAGCCACCATCACGGGCTCAGCGCCAGTGGATCGAATACCGGACGACGGTCGTCGAAAGACGCTGCAGGCTTGGGGCATCCCTAAAGAAATCATCGGTCCGGTTCGCAGCAGTGACGACATCACAATCCGAATTCGCAAACTCGATTGGGTGGAGGAGATCCTTCCTCAATGGAGGTTGGTCCCTCAGATCGAATCCGCCGACCCCTTGCCCGTTGTCGCAGAGATGCGTCCCGTCGGTCAGCGCCTCGACACTCACGCTCTGGCCCGGACCCTTAGCGCCGCCACGCGTAGCCGCGATTTCGATGCGATTCTGGAGCAGATGCGCGCTCCAATCGTTGGTCTCTAGAGAAAATGGCCTGGGAACATTTGGGCCCTCGCGACAAGCAACCGGACCCGATGGCGGCCGTTCTCGAATGGGGCCTGCGCCAAGCCCACGATCGACTGGTCGAGATCGTGTCCGACATGAGCGACGACCAGCTTTCGTGGTCGCCGCAGCCCGGCGCACACTCACTGGGATTCGTCATCTGGCACATCGCCCGATGCGACGACAACTACCTTCGAGTCCACATCCAAGGGCGCCAGGAGATATGGCAAGAAGAGCGCTGGTACGAACGCTGGAGCATGGACCCCGAAAGCACCGGCATGCTGTTGTCCGACGACCAAGCGGCCGACCTCGTTCTCCCTGCCAAAGCTGACATCGTCGACTACTGCCGTCGCGTCTGGAACGAAGTCGACGACTATGTGGCAGGCTTGGGGTCGTCAGGCATGGCGCAAACGGTAAGCAACATACCCCGAACCACGGACATGACCATCGGCCAGATAATCGTCAGCCACGTCGTCGGGCACGACAACCGCCACCTCGGCGAAATGGAATACATCAAAGGCCTGATGGGCCTCCGAGGCTCGGTCACCCTGTAGCGCCTTCACCCTGGTTGACTCGCGACACAGCGGTTCGTCGTCCCTTGCCTCTGAATCTTCCTGGCCCGCCGCAAATTGTCCAACAATGCCGTGTCCCGAGACTCCGCATTCTCCCGTAAACACCGGTGCTCTGGCCGTTCACGGCCAAGCCAACCCGCATACACGGCTCGACCAACAATCCGATGCAGCCACCGTCTGCCGCCACCCGTGCTCTGGCCCGAAAGAATCGGGGTCAAGCCTCCTCACACCGCGCATCTCGACGCGATAGCCAACCTTCGTCCCCCGCGTTGACCATACCTCCTGTCGCTCGTATAATCGCCCCATCTAAGTACACCCCGAATCCACATCCTCGAAATGAACCCTGGAGGGACAGATGGCCGATCAGACAGCATCGCCGCGCGCAGAGACAGTCGTACCCGCGGACTACGGGGCCGAGGCATTCGTCGAATCCCTGATCGCCAACGGCGTCGAGTTCATGTTCATAAATTCCGGCACCGACATCTTCCCGATCCAGGAAGCGTTGGCCAAGTTCGATGCCAAAGGCAGGACGATACCGAGGGCGGTCCTGTGTCCCGACGAGGCGACGGCTGTCGCGGCGGCCCACGGATACTTCATGGTTACGCGCAGGCCCCAGGTCGTGCTGGTCCACGTGGACTCGGGCACGATGAACATGGGCGGCGGGTTGCACAACGCTCAAAGGGGACGCGCCGGCATGATTCTGTGCGCCGGCCGCGCGCCGATGACCTTCGACGGCGAGCTTGAAGGAACCCGTAACATCAGCATCCACTGGATTCAAGAGCAACTCGACCAGGCCGGCGCTATGCGCGGCTTCACCAAGTGGGACTATGAGCTGCGCCGCACCGAGAACATACAGCATGTGATGCAGCGTGCGTTCCAGATCGCCGCCTCGGAGCCGCCCGGACCCGTCTACCTGACTTTGCCGCGCGAGATTCTGATGGAGAGCGTGGGACAGACCAAAGTGCTCCCCGTCCAGAGACACGGGCCACTGTCGACACCCCAGGCGGACGCTGACGACCTCGCCCAGGCCGCGGAGGCTCTCGCCAACGCCGAGAACCCGTTGATCGTCGCCGGCCAATCCGGACGAAACCCCTCGAGCGTCGCCGCGATGACGCGACTGGCTGAGTTGACCGGCGCACGCGTGGCGTCGGAATCGAACTACGTGAACTTCCCGACAGATCATCCGCTCTGGGCTAGCGCGGGAGCCGCCCCTCACATCGCCGATGCCGACGTGATCTTGGCAGTCGACAGCGACGTCCCGTACATCCCCGCGCACGGCAAGCCCAACCCGAACGCCACGATCATACATATCGACATCGACCCGGTTAAGCCTACGATCCCGCTCTGGGTGTTCCCTGTCGACCAACTCATGCATGCCGACTCAGCCAAAGCGGTGCCGGCTCTGGCCGACGCGGTGGACGATCTTCTCTCCGACGCCGACCGAGCGAGAATCGAAGAGCGCATCGAGACCATCAAGCAACACCGCGAAACCCAAATCCAGCAAGCCGACGATCTCGCGAAACAGCACGGCACACAATCCGTGATAACTCCGCAGTGGCTCAGCTATTGCCTCGGCCAAGCCGTCGATGAGGACACCGTCATCGTCGACGAGTCGGTGACCAATAGCGGACACATCTCCAACTACGTTCCACGCACCAAACCAGGCACTTACTACAAGAGTGGCGGCTCGTCGCTGGGGTGGGCCCTCGGCGGCGCGATAGGGGCACGCTTCGCCCAGCCTGACAAAACCGTCGTGGCGACTGTCGGCGACGGCGCGTTTATCTACGGCTGTCCGGCCTCGTCGCTGTGGGCCGCGGACGTGCATGACGCCCCATTCCTCACGATCATCTACAACAACCAGATTCATAACGCCCCCAAAGCCTCGCTCAAAGGCGCATATCCGGACGGCTACGCGCTCAGTTCGGGCAACCTGATGGGAATGGAGCTTTCGCCGTCCGTGGAATTCGCCACACTCGCCGAATCGTGTCGCGCCTACGGAGAGAAGGTCGAAGACCCGGCCGAGGTTCCGGCCGCGCTGGAACGGGCGCTCGAACAGGTCCGAAACGGGCGGGCCGCCGTCCTCGATGTCCGCATCGAGAAACCGTAGCCTTCGGACACGAATCCAACGAGGATGGGACCGATGAACCTTTCGTCGAATCAGGCCGAGGCCGCTTTGGCTATCTTTCGCCAAGCGTATCCGGCATTCGACGATACTCGATCCCTCGACGATCTGCGCGCCGCCGAATTCAGCCGGCTCGATGAGCAAAGCCAGGTCTATCTAGACTACACTGGCGGCGGGCTTTATGCCGATTCCCAGCTTCGCGAGCACATGGACCTGCTGCGGAACGGCGTGTTCGGGAACCCGCATTCCGACAATCCTACGTCTGAGGCCACCACCCTGCTGATCGACAGTACTCGCGAGGCTATCCTCCGGTACTTCAACGCGTCCCCGAACGAATACGATATCGTCTTCACGCCGAACGCAACGGGCGCCATCAAACTCGTCGGCGAATCGTACCCTTTCAACCCTGGTTCGCGCTATCTGCTGACCTTCGACAACCACAATTCGATCAACGGAGTACGCGAATTCGCCCGGGGCCGGGGCGCCGAGGTGACGTACGTTCCGGTCGTGCCGCCCGAGTTGCGCATCGACGCCGCCCGAATCGACGCCGAGTTCGACCAGATCGACCCCGACGCGAACAATCTTCTGGCCTATCCGGCGCAGTCGAACTTTTCCGGCGTTCAACACTCCCTCGAATTAATCGAGCAAGCCCAGTCGAAGGGTTGGGACGTGCTGCTAGACGCTGCGGCCTTTGCGCCGACCAACAAACTAGACTTGAGTCGGTGGCATCCAGATTTTGTGCCATTGTCCTTCTATAAGATGTTCGGCCACCCGACGGGCGTCGGCTGTCTCCTTGCCCGCAAGACCGCTTTGGCCAAGCTTGTGCGTCCCTGGTTCGCCGGCGGGACCATAACCGTATCGACGGTCCAGGCCGAGCGATTCCAGCTCGCCGATGAAGAAACTGCATTCGAAGACGGCACCGTCAATTACTTGAACATTCCGGCGGTCGAGATCGGCTTACGGCACATCGAAGGCATCGGAGTGGCAACCATCCACGAACGCGTCGCGAGCTTGACCGGATGGCTGATCGACTGCCTCGTTAGTCTCCGTCATGGCAGCGGCGAGCCGTTGGTCCGCATCTACGGACCAACCGACACCGAGGCGCGCGGCGGCGCCGTCACCGTCAACTTTTACGATGCAAACGGCAAACTCATTGATCACCGAGGCATCGAGAAGCTCGCGGGCGAGCACAACATCTCTCTTCGTACCGGTTGCTTCTGCAACCCTGGCGCCGGAGAGGTCGCCCACGGCCTTACCGAAGACGACGTGGCCAAAGCCTTCGCCAGCAGCGAACGCATGACGTACGACCAGTTCCTAAACGCACTGGAGCAACAAGACGGCAAGAGCGCGGGCGCCGTCCGAATCTCCCTCGGCATGGTCACCAACTTCTCCGACATCCACCGCTTCCTGCAATTCGCCCGCACGCTGTTAAGCTAAGGCAAGCTCCCGTGCCTCTTGAATAGCTACGGTTGGCGAGATACCCTGACCGCAAGGCGCAATGTTTGAGATTCGATTGCGCCAACCAACAGCAATCGGAGGGCGGATCGAATGCGAACCAGGCCAATCACGGCGAATCCATCCCAGATCATGGTCGAGCAGCTCGCGGCGTCCGGGGTCAAGTACGTGTTCAACAACTCCGGGTCGCGAGAGGCGCATTTCTTCGACGCGTTGCACGGACACTCCGATATCCACGGCATATTGGCCCTCCATGAGGGGAGCGTCACTGCCATGGCCGGCGGCTACACGCAGGTCAAACTCGATCCCGGTGTGATGGTCGTTCATCTCGGCGCCGGACTGGCGCAGGCGATGGGTCAGCTCATCAATGTGTGGACCGGCAGCCTGCCCGTCGTGGTGATCACGTTCGCCGGCGACACGGGCAGTTTCGGCGACACCATCGGCCTGGATCTGAGCCACAACTTCGGTCCGACCTCGATATCGGCGCCGTTCGTCAAAGCCAACTGGACCGTCGTGGAGCCCGAAGGGTTGCCCCAGGCCATCGACCGAGCTTTGCGAGTGGCGTTGACGCCGCCCGTCGGACCCGTGCATCTCGCCGTCTACGACAGGCTGCTGGGCGACGATACCGTCAGCGCGTCGATCATCGAAGGCGGCATCCCCGAGTCGAGGGCCGGGTATCCTTCGGACCAAGACCTGGAGCAAGTGGCGCTCGCCCTACACGAGGCTGAACGTCCCTTGATTTACGTCGGCGACGGCGTGTGGAAGAGCGGAGCCGAAGCACAGGCAACCGCCCTGGCCGAACGCTTCGGCGCTTCCGTTGCTACACTGTTCGGCGATCTTAGGGGCGTGCCAATCAAGCACCGACTCCACGCCGGCCGATTCGACACGGCGGCCGCGGCCCTGAATCCGGACCTGATCCTCTCCATAGGCGTGCGTCACGGCGGCGCCGGCCTGGCGTCGGATTACGCTCCCTTTGAGTCGGCCGATAAAGTCATCGCGATCGGCTCGGACGTTGACAACCTGAAGAACATGCCCGGACTGGACCTTGCGATCCTGGCCGACGAGCGCCGCGCGTTGGAGCGATTGGAGGAGTTGGTCCAGAGCGAAACCGCGCCCGAACGCTACGACGACAGGCGAGCATGGGCCATTGAACAGGCTGGCTCGCTGCGAGGGGGACGACGCCAAGCCCTACAGGCGATTGGGCCGCAACAAGGACGAGTCCGACCCTGGGCGCTAATCAACAGCCTCGACGAGGAGCTTGAGCGCGTCGGCGGCGGCCTGGTCAGCATCGAACAGTTCGCCGTTCCTCCGGACACCCTCGGCGGTGGAGCGGAACCGGGAAGCAACGTCTACATCCGGCCCGCGGGAGGTTCCGAGGGCTACGGCGTCGGCGGAGCAGTCGGCGCCAAGCTGGCGGCGCCCGACACGCCGGTGGTGGGATTGGTGGGCGACGGCTCGATGTTCTACTCCGACTCCGGCCTTTGGACGGCCGCACATCACGGCATCCCCGTCCTCTACGTCATCCCCAACAACCAGGCGTACGGCATCGTCGCGAACGCCTTCAGCCAAGCCGACGCCGGCATGAAGCGCACGGGCGAATACGCCGGTGTTGCATTGGATGGGATCGATCCGGTCAAGATCGCCGAAGGCTTCGGGTTAGAGGCCCGCAACGTCGAGGACGAAGCGACCGTCGGAGAAGCGATCGCCCACGGTGTGGACGTAGTCGAGCGAGAAGGGCGTCCCTTCCTGCTGAATGTTCGCTTACCCCAGGGCCTGCCCGCGGGCGGGAAACCTGCACAACAGTTCCGTTTGCGCTAGCCGACCCTCGCTCCTGAATACCTGCTCGCGTTGAGCTAATATAGCGCGCCTGAACCTGCATGTTTCAAGAATCCGAGGGTTGGTATAGAATATGGACTAACCAAGCCTGAGGTTGGTCGACATGGCCGCTTGCCCTGATCCCAAATGTCCGGCACAATACGAACCCAGCCCCGACCAACAGTTCTGCGTTGAATGTGGGACGCTAATACCTGGCGTTGCATCATCGGGTGAACAACCAGACGCGCCCAGCGATGTGCTCAACGCTCCCGATCCGCCTGCTCCGACTACTCCGCTACGGGCCACGACCGAGCGTTTGCCGGCGCAACCGTCGAGCACGTCCCGCACCAACATCGTTGGCGGCGATCACGCCATTGCCGGCGGCCAAGTCACGGTTATCCAATACCACGGCACCGAAGGCCCAGCCGAACGGTGGTGCGCCGTGGGAAACGAGAGCTTGCAGCCGGGTGTCGGATCCTACCGGTGCCCCGAGTGCGACCGCAACCCCGTTTGCGCGGATCACTACGCGCCGGATAGGGGTCGATGCGCCGAGTGCGTCAATAAATCTGACGAACTCATCAGCACACTGAACGACCCCGACATCGTGATCGACCCGATGGGGCAGGTCGTTGCAAAGAGCAAGGTCAGGGCCGAGGGCGACACCCTCGTGTCCGATGACGGCGAGCGCGTGGCGACTATCAAGCCCAACATCTGGTACGCGGCCGCCAAGCAATGGCACGAGATCAAGCCCAGACTGCTCAGCCGGGAACGGCAGGCCGTAACGTCGATGTACCCCGGCATGACGATCGGTAGGACCAGCAAGGGCAGCATATTCTGGACCGGTACGCTGACCACCAGCACCGGCAACTCCTACGACGTGAGGATCCAGTACCCTCCTAACTTCCCGTACATCCCTCCGAGGGCTTACGTGGTCAACCCGAAGATCAAAGAGAGCCGCCACATCTACAAAGACGGCCATCTGTGTCTGTTCCACAAAGACGACAAGGTGTGGCAAAACCAGACCACGGCCGCGACAGTGGTCTCGTGGACGGCGCTCTGGCTCCATTGCTACGAGGTCTGGGTGGAGACCGGAGAATGGCCACGCAGGGAACGTGACCAAGTCGTCGTCCAGACGGCATATTAACTCATCTGAATTCCCGCGCGATTTGGCACGGAGCACGACCATCCTCGCGAATTGGGACGATGCACAACCTTCTCCGTTCGTCCTGAGTCCCGACACTGTTGGCTGTCAACAGAAATGGGACGGAAAGTTAATGGAGACTTTGAGCTGATATCGCGAGCTCTCTGAGTTGATGATTGTACA
>DCWO01000080.1 GCA_002328865.1 Dehalococcoidia bacterium UBA2160
GATGGTTTCAAACCCTCCCGCCGCGCGATCCATCACGAACCACGTAGCGATCAAGCGCAACAACATACGTTGGTCGGCAATAACATACGTGGATAGGCGCAAAACCCTCGAGCGGGTTTAAAACCCGCCCCTACAGGGCCCTACAACCGTCGGTGGGCGCCTACCTGTCCGCGGGCCTCAAATCCTCAATGACCAGTTGAATGTTCGTGCGCCCTTGCCAGGTGTTGTGCTCCATGCCGTAGGCGATGTCGACGCCGCCCCATACCGATTCGAGCTGGTCGCCTTGGCCGAACGCGATCGCATCCCAGGCCGATCCGGCGTCACCGAGCTTCAGTTTCAGGTGCCGGCCTCGTCCGACTGCTCGCGCGTCCACCACTTGCAGGTTCCGGGCGACGAAGACGGGTGAAGGGTTCTCGGCGCCAAAGGGCGCGAGTTTACGGATGAACTGGAAGTTCCGCCCGGCGACCTCGGATGGGAGTGCGGCCATTTCGACGGTCAATTCCTGTCGAGGTTCCAATCCATCGACTTGGGATGCGGCCGCCTCCGTGAGTTTCCGCACGAGCTCTCGCATCTTGTCCGTGCGTATGGTGAACCCCGCCGCGCGGGCGTGGCCGCCGAACTTGACGAACTCCTCGCCGGCCCCCGCGAGCGCGTCTACGATGTCGAACTCCGCGATGCTTCTGGCGCTGGCGCGACACTCCTCCGAACCCACTTGCACCGCAACGGCAGGCCGGTAGTGCGCCTCGCACAGACGGCCCGCGATCAAGCCAAGGATGCCGGGTTTCCACGACTTGTCGCCAACGACGATGATGGGAGGAATGCCCGAGGGGTGCCGCGTGCTTAGCTGTTCGTCCGCTTCTTCGATGCCGAGCGCGGTCAGGGCTTGCCGCTCCCGGTTGCACCGCTCCAATTCCGCGGCCAGCGTATGAGCTCGCGAGTCGTCGTCAGTCGTCAGCAGTTCAAAGCTGGTCTCCGCGCTCCCAAGTCGTCCGGCCGCGTTGAGCCGGGGAATCAATCCAAACGAAAGCGAGGACGTGTCGATGGCGCCCATCGTCATTCCCGCCGCCTCCGCCAATGCGCGGATGCCTGGATTCGATGACGAGTTGATTCGGGCCAAGCCCTCCATCACGAAGAACCGGTTCTCACCGGTCAGGGGACCGACGTCCGCGACCGTACCGAGCGCCACTAGTTCCAAGAGGTCGTCCGCGGGTTTGCCGCCAATCTCTTCGTGTATGGCCTGCACCAGTTTGTACGCCATGCCAACGCCGGTGAGCTCGGAATACGGGTAGGCAGAGTCATCCCGTTTGGGGTCGATCAACGCCACGGCAGTCGGAGGGTCGCCATGCAGCGCGTGGTGGTCTGTCACGATCGTGTCGATTCCGTAGCCGCGGGCGATCTGTATTTCGTCCACCGCGGTAGCGCCGCAGTCGACGGTGATCAGCAGCGTCACGCCCCGGTCTCGGAGTTGCAGCAGCGCATCGGGATTCAAGCCGTGCCCTTCGTCCACCCGGTCCGGCAGGTACGGTGTTGCGTCGGCGCCCATGTCCCGAAGAGCTTTGACCATGAGCGCGGTTCCGGTGATGCCGTCCGTGTCGAAGTCGCCGAAGATGCCGATCATCTCTCCAGACTTCAGCGCGGCGGCGACCCTGCGAACCGCGACGCCCATGTCGGGAAGCAGGGCAGGGTCGTGGCTCGATCCCGAATCGACGTCTACGAGGTTGGCGGCGCCCTCGGAGGTCCTGACGCCGCGGTTGTATAGCAGTTGTGCCTGGACGCGGGACAATCCAAGTGTCGCCTCGAACCCTTGTGGGGCGGGAGGCATGATCTTCCAATTCTTTGCCATGCACAAGATGTTATGACAGAGCGGTGTGCAGGGCAAACAACCGAGCAGCCTGCGACATCCGCTGCTCTGGCGGTTTTTTGCCAGATGCGGTACGGCGAGGCAACTCTCAGGCGCTGCGATCAGAGAGACGATGCGCGCCTAAGGATTCCATCCAATTGCCGCTTGGATGCCGCGCAGACCAAGCAACGGACGGATCTCGGGTGAATTGGCGACAGAGCTGGACGCCTACTCCACGTACTCCTGGAAGACGAGCGAGGCGTTGTGCCCCCCGAACCCGAAAGAGTTGCTCATCGCAGCCCCAACACGACTCTGCCGTGAGGAATTCGGTGTGTAATCGAGGTCGCAGTCAGGGTCGGAGTTTTCCAGATTCATCGTCGGCGGGATCTGCGACGTGGAGATTGCCATAGACGTCACTGCCGCTTCTATCGCGCCGCTGGCGCCCAGCAGGTGCCCGGTCATCGACTTCGTCGAGCTGATCGGGATCTTGTATGCATCCTCGTCGAACACGGTCTTCACCGCCATCGTCTCGAACTTGTCGTTGAGCGGTGTGGACGTGCCGTGAGCGTTGATGTACTCGATGTCGCTGGGGTTCAGGTTGGCCTGTTTCAAGGCATTCTGCATAGCCCTGGCCGCGCCTTCGCCTTCGGGAGCGGGCTGAGTGATGTGGTATGCATCCGCGGTGGAGCCGTAGCCCACTAACTCGACGATGGGCCGGGCGCCCCGATTGATTGCGGAGTCGATTGTCTCCAGCACTAGGACAGCGGCGCCTTCTCCCAGCACGAAGCCGTCTCGGTCCGCGTCGAACGGTCGTGACGCGTGCTCCGGGTCGTCGTTGCGCCGCGACAGCGCTTGACACGCGTTGAACCCCGCCACTCCGATTGGGCAGACGGCCGCTTCAGAACCGCCGGCCAACGCGATGTCGGAATCGCCTCTGCGGATGGCTTCGAATGCCATTCCTATAGTGTCCGCAGCACTGGAGCAAGCGGAAACTGTCGAATAGTTCGCGCCCTTCGCCCCGAGGAGCATGGATACCTGTCCAGACGCCATATCCGGCAGCATCATGGGCACGAGGAATGGCGAGATGCGCCCGGGACCGCGGTCGTTCAACACCCCGACTTGTTGGGACAGCGTGATGATTCCGCCAATCCCGCTGGCTATCATCACCGAAACGCGCTCGCAATTCTCGGGGGTTATCGTCACGTCGGCAGCGTCGACCGCCTCGAGAGTGGCGGCGGAGGCAAGTTGTACGAACCGGTCCATTCTTCGAGCCTGTTTGCGCCCAACGACGCCCTCGGGGTCGAAGTCTTTGACCTCCGCGGCGAACGTCGTCTGGTATCCCTCCGGATCGAAACTCGTGATTGGTCCCATCCCGGACTCGCCGGCAAGCAACGCGGTCCAAGTTGAATCTCGGTCAAGCCCCAAGGGGCTGACGATGCCGATGCCCGTGACGACCACGCGGTTAAATGCCAAGATATCCGCTCCCATGAATGTCGTTCAATCCCACCCGACGGGTCCCCGATCTACAGGCGCAGGCGGAAGGCGGGTAAGGATGGATGTAAGATTACCGCAGTCGGCCGACTTATGTAAATCAATCCAGCGCATGTCTGCAAGTCAAAAGTCTGCACCGGGGGCCCGTCAGGCGCATCGCGAACACCGTCCCCAATACGCTGAAAGTCCCTCCCTCCGACCAATATCGCGTTTGCGAGCGATCTTGCCGCGCCTGATCGGTGAACGGCGGCGGTTCAGTTCGTCACCGACCTGGCCGCGTTGGGGCAAGCCTGTCCTCGCCCCGCGAAAATCGGGACGAGCGGGCAGCGGAACGCCGCATCGGACCTGCAGCGCCGGTTAGTCGCCCCGATAGCCTCGAGAGCTTTGTAGGCGCTCCATGTAGTGCCGCACCATCATCGCTGCGGTGCTGCCCTCGCCCACGGCGCCAGTTATCTGCTTGGTGCTGCCCGCCCTGACATCGCCCGCGGCGTAGACGCCCGGGATGTTCGTCGAGAAATTCTCGCCGGTCTTGATAAAGTTCCACTGGTCGAGTTCAATCGAGTCGCCCAAAAAGCTGGTGTTCGGATCAAGTCCGATGAAGATGAACGCAGCCGCGGGATGGATCGCCTCTGTCTCGCCGCTCTTCATATCTTTGATAAGGACCGATTCCAACCGGTTTTGGCCTTTGAATTCCTGGACCGCCGTGCTCGTTCGTATCTCGATCTTGGGGTCCTCGGCCGCCTTGTCCTGCAGGATCTGGCTGGCGCCGAGGCGATCCATGAACTCGACGATCGTCACTTTGGTCGCAAACTTTGTGAGGAACAGGCCTTCTTCAACGCCACTGTTGCCACCGCCGACAACCAGCATCTCGCGATCCTTGTAGAATGGTCCGTCGCAGGTCGCGCAAAAGTGAATGCCCGCGCCGATCAGGTCTTCTTCACCTGGCAGGTTGAGCCGCCGGTATCGGCTTCCAGTGGCGATTATCACCGCGTCCGCGCAGTACTCGTCTCCCGTTTCAGTGGTGATTAGCTTGAAGTCCCCCTTCGCTTTCACGCTGGTAACCGATTGCGCGGGGAGTATCTCCACGCCGAAGCGTTCGGCATGCGCGCGCATCTGATCGGCCAACTGGCCGCCTGCGATTCCCCCCGGAAACCCGGGGTAGTTGTCGATCCGCTCGGTGACGCCAGCCTGGCCGCCCACGCCGCTTCTCTCGATGATAAGCGTGTCCATGCCTTCACGGGCCGCGTACAACGCCGACGTCAAGCCAGCCGGCCCCCCGCCGATCACGATCAGGTTGTAATAACTGCGCTCCGCCTTGGGGTTGATGTTCAGCTTGCTTGCCAATTCCGCGTTAGACGGTTCCACCAGCAGCGAACCATCCTCGAACACGATTGTCGGGATGATCTGCTTGCCGTTGTTGATCTGTTGAACGTATTCACGCCCCGCGGGGTCTCCGTCAATGTCGACCCATTTGAAAATGACGCGCTGTTCGCCCAGGAACTGCTTTGCCCTCTTGCAATCAGGGCACCACGGCGCTCCGTACACCGTGATGTTGGGTCCTGCGTTCGTCATTGGGGTTCCTCCGTTTGCACTCGGTATGGGCGGGTACACAGCCGGTTAGATGCATTGCAATCGCATTCGATTGCAATGCGAGGTTCAACTGCGTTGGGCGACGGAGGGTCGGTCAGGGAGCGATTCCGCGGGTCGCAGCCCTGTAATACGCGAGGCCGAGCTCTCTTTTTGCCTGGGCTTCGTCCAACGGAACCCTGAGAGGCGCCCACTCGGACCGAGCTGCCGCGACGGCCAACGCCAACGCGCCTGAGCGCGGTTCGATCGAAAGCACGATCGAGATGTTCGAGTCGCTGCACCATTCAAGCGCCCACGTGCATTGGTAAACCAACGCGGGTTCCGGACCGAAGCCCTCTGCGACATCGGCGCCCCGCGTCACTTCGATTCGGCCTTCACCGTTCAGGAGCCGCTCGTTCATCTGGTCGTACAATCCGCACAGCGTCTCGTCAAGATCGTCTGCTTGTGTCCAGAGCTGGCAGACCGCCTCAGCGTCGAGGGGATCGTTTGGCAACTGAGTGCCCACGCGTCGAACGAATTCGAGCGCTTCATCGTGATATTCCACCAGGCTTTCAGCCCGCTCAATCCAGTCCATGCCGTCATTGTTTGCTGATGTCATGTGGCCTCCATGCCGTCGATCAATATTGCCCTCACCGGCGACCCCTCCGTTCCGATCAGCTTCAGAGGCAGGCAGGCCAAGAAGTGCATTCCGGCAGCGACGCCTGAGAGGTCCAGGTTTTCGATCAGCACCGTGCCCGCCCCCAACAATTCTTTGTGTGCCTCGAGTTCGTCGCTGTCCGGCGAGTCCACCGACAGACCGTCGAAACCGATCAAGCTCGGGGCGAATTCGACCAGCCACCGGCAGCCATCGGAGGACAGCCAGGTGTGAGGGTCGTCGGATCTTATCAGCAGCCGATTCGTCGGTCGCGTTGGGCGTGCTGTTGCCAAGGCGCGATAGTCGATAGGGCGACTGCCTGACACGTCCATGACCCACGCCGGCCCGACCAGCGCGTCCATCCCGATGTCGTCGACGGATTTCCCGTCGCTAAATACGTGAGACGGCGCATCCATATGAGTTCCGGTGTGAGCGCTCAATGAGATTCGCGACAGCGTGTTCGGGTCCGCGGCCGCGACCGCCGAGAGAGTGTCGAACACGACGGGCGGGTCTCCCGGAAAGACTTGAGTTTCAGGCGACAGCGGCATCGACATATCGACGATCTTCATTCGCACATCCGCCCACTGGTCCGATCCGAAATTCGGCCTATGATACCATGAATGGCGCGCCCGCAAACGTTATTTTCGTGCTCCGATGCACGCCGGTTTCCAATCGAGTGATGCCATGACACCAGCTAGTCAAACCCCGCGACGAGTCGCTATCGAGACTCAGGGCTGCAAGCTCAACCAGGCCGATTCGATGGCGTTGGCCCGCGAATTCACCGCGGCCGGTTTTCACGTGGTCGACGCAACGGCCCCGTTCGACGCGTATGTGCTGAATTCCTGCACGGTGACGCACGTCGCGGATCGCAAGGCGCGTCAGGCGCTGCGCGCTGCCCGGAGACGCAACCCCGACGCGACGATAGTTGCAGCCGGGTGCTATGCGCAACGTTCTCCGGAGACGCTTCGGGAGATTCAGGACATCGACATCGTCCTTGGCAACGAAAACAAGAGGGCGATCGTGAGCCGGGTGCTCGGCGCTGTGACCGACGCGACGCCGGTATCGGCGACCGGGCTGGACCCGATCCCAAATTCGACTTCAGATCGCACTCGTGCAATGGTCAAAATACAGGAAGGATGCGATCAGGTTTGCGCCTTCTGCATCGTCCCTCGGGTCAGAGGCAGAGAGCGGAGCGTTGCTCCGGAAGCCGTTGTTGAGGACATCTCCCGATTCGAGTCGTTGGGTTTCAAGGAAGTTGTGCTGACTGGGACCCAACTCGGGTCATACGGATTCGATCTTCCCGCGAACGAAGACCTCAAGAGCCTGCTGGCGAGGATACTGGATTCGACGACCGTTCCCAGGATCAGGGTCTCATCGCTTCAACCCCAGGACATTGACGAAGGATTGCTGGAGCTGTGGGCCGACCCACGTCTGTGTCCGCATTTCCACCTGCCTTTGCAGTCGGGCAGCGATTCCGTGCTCAAGCGTATGAGGAGACGATACGACGCCGACGCCTACGAAATGGCCGTCGACGCCGTTCGGCGTCAGGTATCGGGTGTGGCGGTTACCGCTGACGTGATTGTGGGCTTTCCAGGCGAGACCGATGAAGACTTCCGCCGCACGTTCGATCTGTGCAAGCGCGTGAAATTCGCGGATCTGCACGTGTTCCCGTACTCGCCCCGTCCTGGGACCAGCGCCGCGCATTTCGACGACCGGGTTGCGCCGGAAAAACAATCTGAGCGATCTCGAGAGCTGCTGGCTAACGCGGTCGATTGTGCATCAGATTTCGGGCGGACGTTTGTCGGAACTTCGCGGCCTGTGCTCTGGGAATCATCGAGAGAATCGGGGGCACAGCTAATCTGGACGGGCCTCACGGATAATTACCTCAGGGTGACGACGATCTCTCCGGCGCCCCTGGCCAATACGATCACTGATGCTCGGCTCGACCGTGCAGATGATCATGGGTTGATCAGTGAGGCCGCCATCGAGACCGCGCCGATGACGGGTCCGTAACTCTCTTCGATTGGCGATGAGACTGTTCTCCGCAATTCGCATCGACGACGACCGGTGGAACCCGGTTCGGTCACCGCCGCCGTGCTCGATTCGTCAGCAAAAAGAAACGGCCCTCTTCTCGTTGCGGGGAAGGGGGCCGTTCGGATTCCATTGAGTGAACTTCGTCGCCGAGTCTAGATCTCCACGGGGACGAATTCGGCTCTGCTGTTGCGGTCTCGAACGTAACCTGACCGGCATTGGTTGCCATGGCCGAATATGATCAGCCACCCGTCTTCCATGGCCATCTCGATGAGCTCACGTTTCTGAACGAGAGTCTCGTTGGGGAACTCGTCGGCGGCGGGAATGCACGCCAGCGGTAAATGGTATGGGGTAGGGATGAGGTCGCCCGCGAATGCGATGCGCTCACTCCCGCGCTCGATCAACACGACCTGATGCCCGGCGGAAGGCCCGTTTGCGGTCTTGACGGTAACGCCTGGGATGATCTCGTCATCGCCCTCCAAGAAAGAGACCATCTCGCGGTCGGCTAGCGGCAGAAAATCATCCTCGTGAAACCGGTTGAGGTAGCGTCCATTTGGGCTGTGTGCGGAATCCCAAGCGTCCTGCTGAATGAGGTACTTGGCTTTCGGAAAGGCGGGCACGGCGTCGCCGGTGCGGTCCAGCTTCGTACAACCTCCGCTGTGTCCGGTGAACAGCTGAGTCAAAACAACAACGTCAATATCTCTAGGAGTCATCCCGTAATTGCGAAGGTTTCGTGCCAGTTTGTTGCCATTTAGACCACGTTCTTCTTTGAGCAACGCAGACCGTTTGCTGCCGGCGCCGGTATCCACAAGTATGTTGGTTTCCGGTGTAGTGATTAGCACAGTGTTCATGCTCAACCTGACACGATTTCTTCGGTCGGGTTTAACTTGGAGTTCCCACTCTGTTTTCGGGATTCCTCCGAATAAGATACCGCCGTCAAGCAGGTAGGTTCCGTCTTGGAGGATATTGATGGAGGTGCTTCCAATATTCACAGGATCTCGGCTCCTAATTGGTTAGCAAAATATGCATGCACGATTGTAAGTTCTAGAGAGACTAAACGCTGCACTTCCGAGTCCACTTACGATCCGGTATATTTTGGCTTTGATCGAATAACGCTGCCTGTCACAGACACGTCGAATCAAAGTTAAATCGCTAGTTCAACATTCGGAACGCGGGGATGCCATATGAATGGCAAGCGCACTGTGCGTAAACGTATCGCGTGGGCAAAGCCGTGAATCGCTCAATCCAGGTTGCGACGGCACCTTCCGGAATGTCAGACTGCAACGGATAGCGTCCTATCCTGAAGTTATCTGATCTACACCGAAGGGTTGCTTAAACACCGGGCGAATGATGCTGTCCGACTTATATCGACCGGTGCCAGACCGAAGCGCTGGACACCCTTTCCTGACCCACATCAACCAATGTAATGGTACAGAAATGGCGTGTCAAGGTTAAATTAGACTATCTTTTCGGGAATTCACATCGGATTCTGTTAAGTAATCTGTGATTAATGAATTCTTGTTACTAGAACTAACGTACTGGAGTTTTGAAAGGCTCGCCCGCCGGATTGAAGCGCGCGCAGGCGTCGCGAATTCGACGTGGCAATGACCGCTTAACGAGGAGCGTACTCAGCGGCTATTCATCAGTCCTGCAATCGCTCGATCACCGTTTCGAAAGCAGTGATCGTTCGAGACAGGTCCTCTTCGGTGTGGACGGTAGACACGTAAAATTTCGGCGACCCTTTGATCACGCCTGCCGAGCGGAGGGCGGCATTGAACTGAGCCAGCTTCGAGCCGTCAGCCTGCAGTATCGATCGGTAGTCGGTCACTTCTGAATCGGTGAAGTACACATCGAAAAACGTGGCGTTGCCCATTACCCTGGCAGGGATCTCGGCTTGATCCAGCAGCCTCTGAAGAGCGTCCATGGTCCGCTGGCCGGTAATATACAGTCGTTCGTAAGTGCCTTCTCGTCTGAGGACCTCCAGCGTCTTCAGACCCGCGACCGCGGCGATGGGGTTGCCGCTGAGAGTGCCGACCTGGGGCATGAATCCATCCGAGGACACGGCCTCGGGGTCCATGTGCGACATGATGTCGTCTTTTCCGGCGACGACGGCCAAAGGGAACCCGCCCGCCGCCGCCTTACCCAGCGTGCACAGATCTGGGGTGACTCCGAAATATTCCTGAGCGCCGCCATAGCTCATCCGGAACCCTGTGACGATTTCATCGAAGATCAGGGGGATGCGGTGATGCTCGGTGACCTCACGGAGTCCTTCCAAGAACCCTGCCTTGGGAGGCAAGACACGTTGAACCGGTTCGACGATGACGCCGCCCAACTCGTCGTGGTGTCGCTCGATTATGGCGCTGGTGGTCTCAAGGTCGTTGAACGGAGCGATGAGAACTTCGTCTTGGATCGAGCGCGGGATGCCCGCCGAGTCCGCGGCTGCCTGAGGGAAGGCAGGAGGGTCGGACGGCGCCATGGACATCAAGGCGTACTCGTTCATTCCGTGGAATCCGCCCTCGAATTTGAGGATCTTGTCGCGCCCCGTGAACGCACGAGCCGCCCGCATGGCGTAGAGCGTGGCCTCGGTGCCCGAGGATGTGAATCGAACCTTTTCTGCGCACGGCACTGCTCGAACGATCTCCTCGGCCAACGCTACGGCGTGCTCGTTGCCGGCGAAAAAGGTTGTGCCGTTTTCGAGTTGCTCTCGCACCACGGCCAACACCTCGGGGTGGGAGTGGCCGACAATCATGGGGCCGGACCCCAACAGGTAGTCAATGTACTCGTTGCCGCTGACATCCCATACACGGCTGCCTTCGCCACGTTCGATGAGGAGGTCGCTGCCGGGATTGCCGAGGTTTCCTCCGGGCAACACTCGATGTGCGCGGGCAAGGAGGTCTCGTTCACGTTGTGACGGCTGATTGTGCGTCATTTATTGAGCTCCTGACAGAGGCGTTGGGGCTTCAACGACTGAGTTTCGTTCACGCCTGGATCGGGCGGCCGACAATCTGCCGAAATTATATCAGAGGTCACAGGCCCGTTCTAGCGGATGTGATCGCCCTCGCATATAATATTGGCGGCCCGCGAGGCCGGGGAGGGAAAGCATGGATATCCGAGTTGTCGAAGGAAACATAGCCGAGATCGAGGCGTCGGCTGTCGTGGTCAACATCTTCGAGGGAGTGACAGAGCCCGGAGGGGCGGCGGCAGAAATCGACAAGAAGCTCGACGGGGCGATCACGGCACTTGTCGCCGACGGAGAGATCAAGGGCAAGCGTGGCGAATTCACGCTGATTCACACGCTCGGTCGTCTGCCGGCCACGCGGGTGGTTGTTGCAGGTCTCGGCAAGTCGGACGACCTGACGTTGGACGTTGTCCGCGGCGTCGCCGGCGGCGCCGGCCGGTTTGTCAGATCGAAACACGTTGCCAGCTTTGCGTCCGTATTGCACGGGGCCGGAGCGGGAGGCATCGACGCGGAGGACTGCGCCCAAGCGATGGCCGAAGGAACAGTGATGGGTCTGTACCGATTCGACAAGTACAAGTCGAAATCCGATACAGACCCTGTCGAAGAAATCACGCTGGTAACGCTCAGTGGCGATGGCATCGGCCAGATCGAATCCCGTGTCGAAAAGGGCGAGATCATCGCGGAGGCGGTCGCGTTGTGCCGCGACATGTCCAACGAGCCCGCAAACACCATGACCCCAACCGCCATGGCGGAGCACGCCCTCGAGGTTGCTCGTGACACCGGCATGGAAATAGAGGTGCTCGATCGAGATAAAATGGCCGAGCTCGGAATGGGATCGTTGCTCGGTGTGGCTCAGGGCAGCAGCGAACCGCCAAAACTGATCGTGCTCAAATACCACGGCGACCCGGATGACGAGGACAATAGCCTTGGGATACTCGGCAAGGGCATCACATTCGACAGCGGAGGCCTCGACATCAAGGGCGCAGCCGGCATGTTGACGATGAAGGGCGACATGGCAGGCGGCGCTTCCATAATCGGAGCGATGGGAGCGATTGCTCGCATCAAGCCAAAGGTCAACGTCGTTGGAATCGTGCCAGCCACCGAGAACATGCCAGGCGGTAAAGCCCAGCGACCGGGGGATGTAGTCCGCGCAATGAATGGCAAGACCATAGAGATTGGGAACACCGACGCCGAGGGCAGGCTCGTCTTGGCCGACGCCGTGTGCTACGCGCGATCGCTCGGCCTTACGAGGCTGGTCGACGTCGCCACGTTGACCGGGGCCGTAGTGGTCGCACTCGGCGACCTCGCGATTGGAGCGTTCGGCAACAACCGAGAATGGACCGACCGGATAATCGAGGCCGGTGCCAACGTCGGAGAACGGATCTGGGAGTTGCCGACCTATCCGGAGTACCAACGTCAGTATCGCAGCGACATCGCCGACATCAAGAACACAGGTGAGCGGGGCGGGGGAGCGATCACCGGAGCGATGATCATCGGAGAGTTCGCCGATGACGCCGCCTGGGCTCATCTCGACATAGCTGGCACGGCCAAAACGTCGCGAAACAGCGGTTACACACCCAAAGGCGCCACCGGGACGCCAGTTCGCACGTTGGTGGAGCTCGCCGAATCCGTGTCCTCAAGCTAGCTCGCAGGTCGTAACGACGAGGAGAAGCTCGACTGGGAAGTCGAAATGCGCTTCAAACCGACGTCGCTCCCGGTTCGCAGACAACCGGCACGATGATTGCTCGCGGGCGCGGTTTGTGATAGTATTCGCGAAACCCGGAATGGGGGCCCATTGCAAATGATTGGCACTCCTCGGTGGACCTTCATCACAAATCACGGTTTGGTGCTCAGTTACATCTCCCATAACAATACAAGCACTGCGCGAGAGATCGCCCAGTACATTGGGGTAACCGAGCGCACGACCCACAAGATCATCTCCGATCTTGAAGCCGCCGGATATATCGAACGGCGGAAAATAGGGCGACGCAACGTCTACAGCGTGGATCCTCAGCTCCCTCTTCGGCACCACACCAAGCAGGACGTCATCGTCTCTGATCTACTCGAGGCCCTCACCAGCAAAGGCCTGCACGAATTGATGGAACCTAGTCCGGACGCCAACTCAAGTTCCTGACATTTCCAAAACGCCTTGGCTTCGTTGACCCTTCCCAGAGTGCAGTGCTAGAATTCACTGCGTATGATGGTGAGCGTGGCCAAGTTGGTTAAGGCGCCAGGTTGTGGCCCTGGAGATCGAGGGTTCAAATCCCTTCGCTCACCCCACCTCTCTTTCAACTCGTAACTGCCCCCACTTTTCCCCAGGAGCGTACCACTATGCCCCAAGCTTTCGCCGACGTAGCAGTGCTGCGCAAGGGCGATCCGCAAGGGAACCGAATGATACTTCGGCTGACGACGCACGGAGGATTAACGGTCCACGCCATTGGCGTCCCGCAGGATTGGCCGTCGAGGACCGGTCCGACGTGGGCCTACCTCTTCGAGAGCGACGGCGTCACGCTCATCGACCCCGGCGCGCACGGCTCGTTCCGGGAACTGGTCGAAGGCATCGAGCAGTGTGGCTACTCAGCGAAGAACATCGACCGCGTGATAGTGAGCCACGGCCATTCAGACCACGACGGCTCCGTCGCCGAAATGGTCGGAACTTCGGGAGCCGATCTGTGGACGCACGGCATGTACGCAACGCTCCTCCCGTATAGCCAATGGGAGGTGCAGGACCGCTCATCCTCGCCGATCCACACCGAGATGAACGCCCTGGCCGACGCCGCCATAAATCACCGCGAAGAGAGCACATACCGCCGTCGCAATCAAAGGTACAATGACAGCAAGAAGGGATTAACGGTCGATCACACGGTGGCGGACGGGGAGACGTTCGGAGACGCCACGATAATCCACGCCCCGGGCCACTCGCCTGACGAGTTGTGCGTGACCCTCGACGGAGTCGTCTTCACCGGCGACCACGTGCTTCCTGAGATCACGCCGCACCCGACGACCAAGGCGACGTACCGCAGCCACATCCAAGAAATCATGCCGGCCGAATTCGCCGACGCCAGCAAGTCCTACGGGCTCGAGACTTACATGCGATCCTTGAAAACTGTGATCGACTTGGGACCGACCTACTCGATTCTCCCCGCGCATCGGCTGTATAATCGAAACAGATACAACTTCCAAACGGTCGACAGAGCGCGCGAAGTCGTCCTGCATCATGCCCGCAGGTTGAATCAGATCCTCCAGCGCCTGACGAACGAGACATCGGGTTTGGAGACCGTCACCAGAGGGATATTCGAGCACGGGAAACTGCTCGGCGGCAACCTATACATGGCCCTCGCCGAGATCGTGGCGCACGTCGAGTTGCTCGAAGACCTCGGTGACTTGGAGTTCACAGAAGACAAGCAACTCAGGAAGACCGGCAGCCAAAACCACCGACAGTTCGTCGCCGAGTTAATCGGTTAGCACCCAACAACCCACGCTGGCGCCAGGCTTTGCAACTCATGGAGTCGAGCCGCCCAGCCAACAAATAAGCCACATGCGCCTGTAGCTCAGTGGATAGAGCATCGGTCTTCGGAACCGA
>DCWO01000006.1 GCA_002328865.1 Dehalococcoidia bacterium UBA2160
TCCTGTTTTTGGGGTCCACCTCAGGAAGCTCCGTGAGCGTCACTTCATCCGGGCCGGCCGGAGCTTCGGCCTGAGCGACGGCGCCATGCGAAGCCTCATCTGCGTAGATGTCGCAGGCGAATAGGTTGATCGATGTCGCGCGTCGTCGCAACGTGCCTACAGAGATATTGGTCTCGATATCGTTGGAATGGGTCGCCGTCGCCCGGGACGCGCACTATTACGTGCAAGTCCGATCTAGCCAGGCGGCAATATCCACGCCCATGAATCGGACGCCCCTAACGAACTTCGTGCCCGGCAGCACCTGCATGCTCCGGCTGCCGATGGGAATCGCCACCAGACGTATGCAGGTCCACGAGCCGTCAGCGTCCAACCTGAACGCACGGCAGACAAAGTCTTCCGTTGCGGATTCTGTATGTGCTCCAGAGGGCTCCGTTGATCTCGTCATGTTGGAGTCTCCTATGATGCGGCCTTGAATCAACTTCGGTGCGAGCTCATGATTAACACCATGCTGCCTCCGCGCTAGGTGGTGCACTGATCTCCCGCGAATCGTGTAGTGGCCGTGCGGAAATGTATCGAATAAGCACTTGCATATCGCTTGCAGGCGACAGTCACGAGTCTCGTTTGGATCGACGAGACGCCAATGTCGATACAGAGCGCCCGCCAGAATGGGCCGAAAGAGTGATCGTTATTTGGTTCAATTCGTCGGCGTAAGCAGTTGCGACAAGGACCGGCCGTTGGCACGAACGGCCGCCTTCCCCGAGCGCCTATCAAAGCGGCAAAGCACAAATCCGTCTCCGCTGGCCGCGCGCTGATCCCACTCGCTTTCGCATCCACTGGCTGGCTAGTATCATCATTCGGGGGCGAAGCCTGGGAAGACCGATGGATGGTTCGACATTTCGCACGAACTCGTTCAATCACGACGAGTCGATATCAGAGAGACCCACGGCGAGGCACGCAATTGTCTAGTATCACGATTCACCGGATCGAGGGCGACCAACTCCCCGAATACGCCAGGATCTCGATCGCGTTCATGGTCGAGTCAGTGTTCGCCGTGGACGTGGTTGACGGAGGTCTCGGCGGCATCGGGTTGCGTGAAGATAAGGTCGCGCAGTACGCGAAGGACGCCGACTCGTACGACGAAGGCGGGCCGGAGGCTTGGCATCGAGAGTTCGACATCTCAGAGTGGGGATTGTTCGTCGCCGTCTGTGAAGGCCGCTGGGTCGGCGGAGCGGCAGTCGCTGTCGATGCACCCGGCGTCAGCGTCGTGCACGGGCGAGGCGACGTCGCAGTTCTGTGGGACCTACGGGTGCAGCCGGAGCATAGACGGAACGGCGTGGGCACACGGTTGTTTGAACACGCCGCGGCTTGGGCCCGAGACAACGGCTACAAGCAATTGAGGATCGAGACTCAGAACGTGAACGTGCCAGCCTGTCGGTTTTACATGGCGCGAGGGTGCGAGCTCGGCGTTATCGACCGCTTCTTCTACGAAGGCCATCCCAATGTCGGACACGAAGTCATGCTTGCCTGGCATCTTAACCTGAGCTGACACTTAGAATCTGCGCCCGTTATTGCGGCGGACCGCAGCCTACTGTCATTGGGATGCCGAGGTGTCCGCATCGGCGTCAAAAGATGCGTGGAACGCGTTCGCTTGACGCCCATCGTCACGGTGCTATGATCTGGCCACATCGAACGACCGTGAAAGCCAAGGAGAGTTCTGCATGAGTGAGCGATTGAAAGTCGTCCACTACCTGAACCAGTATTTCGCAGGCGTTGGCGGCGAGGAAGAGGCCAACGCGCCGGTGAAGGTGATCGACGGGACCGTCGGTCCCGGGCGCCTGCTGCAGCAGATACTCGGCGGCGACGCCGAGATCGTGGCAACAGTGATGTGCGGCGACAACTACGTCAACGAGGAGCGCGACGAAGCGCTGGCGGCGATCGGTCACGCACTGTCTCACGCCGAGCCAGACCTGCTAATTGCCGGCCCCGCGTTCAACGCTGGGCGATACGGCCTCGCTTGCGGCGAGGTGTGCAGGCTCGCGAACGCCGCGGGAATCGCGTCCGTGACGGCGATGTACCACGAGAACCCGGGCGTATTGGAGCACGGAGCGGAGTGCTACATCCTGCCAACCGGTGAATCGGCCGCTGAGATGAAAGACGTGCTCGAAGCGATGACGCGACTCGGCCTGAAACTGGCTCGCGGCGAAGAGATCGGCTCCGCCGAGGTCGAAGGCTACATGCCTCGGGGAATCAGGCGGGCAGGTCTGCGGGAACACCCAGCGGCGGTTCGGGCGGCCGACATGCTGGTGGCCCGACTCAACGGGCGTCCGTTTGACACCGAACTGCCGATCCGGATGCCGGAGGTCGTCGAGCCCGCAGCGCCGATCGCCGATTTGACCGGCACGACCATCGGCTTAGTGACAACCGGCAGCCTGGTGCCGCGCGGCAATCCCGACCGTCTGGTCCGAGGCGGCGCCACCGAGTGGTTTCGCTACTCCATCGACGGGCTCGACGCGCTGAGCGCCGATCACTGGGAGAGCGTGCACCGGGGCTTCTACACGAACATCGTCAACCAGAATCCGAACTATGTGCTGCCTCTGAACATCATGCGCGAGATGGAAGGGGAAGGGGCGTTCGCGGACATCCACCCCTGGTTCTTCTCGACAACCGGGGTAGGCACCGCCGTTGGGGATTCGAAGCGGATGGGCGCGGAGATGGCGGAGCAATTCCTGGAAGCTGGAGTCAGGGCATGCGTGCTCGTAGCGACTTGAGGGACCTGCAATCGTTGCGGCGCAACGATCGCGAAAGAGATTGAACGGGCAGGCATCCCGACCAGCGTGATATCTGCGCTGTACAGCCTGGCTCTGACCACGGGCGCTCCGAGGGTGGTGCGAGGCTCCCGAATAGAACACGTCTGCGGCAACCCCGCGCTCGGTCCTGAGAAGGACGCTGAGTACGGCCGGCGCATCATCCGAGCGGCGCTCGAAGCGTTGCAGACACCGGTCGCGAAGCCGACGCTGTTCGAACCAGCGGGGCAGCCCGCAAAGGTGGAAGCGCATGCGTCTTGAGATTGGAAGCTTCCCGGTCAACGAAGTCGATTTCGGGCCGCGAACTTTTTGGGTCGATGGCAGATTACAGATCGACCGCGATTCCTTGCTCGCCGCGATCCGCAGCGATGCCAGGATCACCGGAGCGTCGCTGGTACTCGTCCGCCCAGGCGAATCAGTGCGCGTCACGTCGGTGCGCGATGTGTTGGAGCCGCGCATCAAAGTGCAAGGCCAGGGCAGCGTCTATCCGGGTGTGTGTGGGCGGCCCGTGCTTCCCGTGGGAACTGGCCGTTCGCATAGGCTGGCCGGAATCGGGGTGATCGAGGTCGCTGAACTCGACATGTACGACGGCAACGACGGCTGGCTGGACGGTTTCATCGACATGAGCGTCGAGCCAGTTACGCCTATCGCGTCCAACCCGAACCTGTGCGTGGTGCTCGATGTCGACGAAAGCCTGGACTTGGCGGATCGGAACGTTGCCGCGCACTCGGCGGCTCTGGTCGTATCGGACCAACTCGCCGCCGCGACGGTCGGGCTGGAGCCTCCTGAATTGGAGACCTTTGAACTCGCCGAAGTGGATTCGTCCTTGCCCAAAGCAGTCTACATCTGCTGCTTCAGATCGCCGCAGCACTACTCGGATTCGCTGACCGCATTCTGGACGTCGATCTACGGTATGAGCCGCCTGACGCCTCCCTGGGTGTTGCATCCCAACGAGATCCTTGACGGCGCCATCAGCGTCAAAACTTCATGGGAGCTGGTTAACAACCCGACGGTGAAAGAACTGTACCGCCACCACGGCGCCGACATCAACTTCGTGGGATGTATCGCCATACGAACACGATGGAGTTCGCAGGATGAGAAGGACATCACTTCGCATCAGGCGGCAAAGACAGCACAGATGCTCGGCGCGCAGGGAGCGATCATCAGCTACGATGCGGGCGGCAACGACTTCATGGAAGTCATCCGCACCGTCCAGGCGTGCGAGAACGTCGGCATCAAGACCGTGTTCGTGACGGGCGAAGAGGATCCGTCGACCAACGGGCCTCCACTGCTCGAACCGCTTCCCGAGGCCAGGGCTATAGTGAGCACGGGCATGGGCATCGAAGCCGGAAGCGGCGGTCCACTGCCGCCCGTGGATCGGGTCATCGGCCAGAAGATGCTGATGGCGGACACCAGCCAGCGCCAAAACCTCGTCCCGTCCGACGGCCCGCTCCCCGGCATTCGCTGGACGGACCACTACGGCTTCTCACGAATCAGCGCGTTCGAGTACTAGGCGCGTCGTGGATTCGGCGATCGGCAGGAGAGTGCCACGAACGCAAGGCAAGCCTGGCCCGTCAAGGTCCTTCGACACGCTCAGGACGAACGGATTGAATGCCACGTTCGGGTTGGCGCCCATCGGCCAGCAGCACCGCCCACAACCGTTCGTGGTGAGCCTGTCGAACCACCGCGCCGAATCAGCCCACGGCACGGACTGGCCCGACGCAACAAGTTCGGAACAACGGAGACAGACCATGCCCCAAATGACTAACGACGAGCTACGCGAATTCTTGTCGACCGGCCGTCACATCATGAAACTGGGGACGTTGACGCCTGACGGATGGCCGTACGTCGTTCCAGTCTGGTACAACTACGACGGCGAGATGTTCATGATCGCGGGCCGAGGCAAGGCACGATGGGTGGCCAACATCAAGAACGACTCCCGGGTGTTCCTCTGCATCGACACCTCGGACGCACCGTACGCAAGAGTGCTCGTCAAAGCCACTGCTGAGATCGAGGATCCAGCGTGGCTGCCCACGTCGCCGGACCGTGCGATTCGCTATCTGGGCCCGGAGGCCGGTCAGCAATACTACGAGGAGAAACGCCACGTCCCCCGAGCGCGGATCACGATCACGCCACGGGAGATCACCACCTGGGCCGGCGGCGGCTGGCACCCGAGGTACGAGGAGTAGGCGATTGCGGCAGGCGACCGCGTAAGTGATCGTAGGCGCGGGAGGGTTACAAACCTTCCCCTGCGAATTGCGGCCGGCACGCGCAATACGTCAATGAAGCACTCAATCGAAAAGGTTGACACGTTCGAACGGACAGATAGCGTGGGATGCCGTAGGGGCGGGTTTCAAACCCGCCCGCTGCTTCCGCCGAACGTCACAGTCGCCCTACGGCTGCCCCTATCGCTGCCCGAAACCGCGCCTCGCTACGATATCTCCCACACGCTCCCCGCTTGGGCGATGTGTGAGATCGGTGTGACCGACTCCACATCCCAACCCTTCTGCTCGAGCCAGGCGTCGAAGAGGCCTTGTTCGACTGCATGACACTCGGCCAGCATGCGACCGTCGGCCAGGGCGGTTACCGTCGTGATCGTGGTGCGGGGATCGGGGCGCCACTTGCTGGACTCGCTCATCTCGTCTCTGAACTTGTCGACGTCGTCCCAGCCAGGCGCGGTCCCGATGGCTATCCAGCGTGGCATTGTATCTCCTTCGTTGTCCGGCGGCGGGTCGTGTAGGTTCCGAGCCAGGCTATGCTGTTGGCCATCTTAGTCATCGGATGGGGGCACGAACGGGTAGGGAACCGCGCGGCCGCCCTTGATCGGCAGGACGATGGTGCCGTGGCCGGGGCATGTCTCCGTCCCGTTCTGCAATCTCATGCCTGTCTCAAGGTCCAAAAACCCGAGGCCGTCTTTCTCGTACTTCTTGGTCACCCTTGACCAGCACGTGATCGTGTCTCCGGGGACGATCATCGCTCGATGCTGGAACGACACCTTCCAGGCCCATCCTTCGGGCAAGCAGAGGTTCTTCAGATACATGGGCATGATGCTCTGCTTCCACGAGCCGTGTATCAGCACGTTCGGAAGCCCGTCGTGGTAGACAGCGAAATCCTGATCGTAGTGGATTCGGTGCCAGTTCTCGATCGCGGCGCTCCACCGGAAGGCGTGGGTCGTCGTCATCGGGCCGATATCGTACGTCGGCAACTCTTGGCCGTCCTCGACGTCATCGTAGTAAAGCTGCTCCGGATTGCGAAGCTCGTCGGCTGTAAACATGGCAGATCCTCCTGTGGCGCGCCGGGCTATCGCAGCAGGCCGACGGCCCTGAGTATGCACAGCAACTCGTCGTCCTGGTTCGTGTAACGATGTTCGGTGATCGTGATGAGCATGTGGCTGCCGTCACGGGTGACGCGCTCGCGGATTTCGGTGATCTTGGACTGGGAGAATATCCTGTCGCCGATGGTCGGGTACTTGTAGACCTCGATCTCGTTCCCGCCGTTGAGCACCCTGTTGAGGTCGGTCGGAATCGCAGGGAGCCGGCCTGGCTCGTCTTGGTGCAGGCCGCCGATCCCGTCGGATTCGGGATTCTCGGCGAACGCGCGGCTGATCGGGTCGTCCGCGCCGGGCGGTGTTCGGCGATTCAGATACGAGCAGTAGATCGCCGGGGTCACCACCTCGCCGAACTTGGTCGTCTTGGCGAACTCCTCGTCCCAGAATCGCGGATCGGGGTCCATGATCGCCTGGGTGAAGCGTCGCAGGCCCTCTTTTTCGATTCCCCACATCGAGGCTTCCACTCGCTCGGCGGTGGCGCCAATAAGCGCCTTCACCTCATCAGTGAGATAGATCTTGCCACAAGACATTGTCTACTCCCTTCGGGTTGGTTGGCGTACGGCCGCCTCTGATCGACTCAAGGGACCGAAGGGACCCCAGAGCCGCGACGAATCGGCGGCTTGCGCATCCCCAAGTCACATCCACACACGGTGGCTATCACGTTGGGCAGATTTGATCCGCTGCGTTTCCGGTAGCTAGAAGGCTCCGCTACCCGGCCGGCTTCGGGAAAAAGTCTTGCTCCCACGGCCAGTCGCCGTCGGCCTCGTACGGCGGCAGTCCCTGCTCGACGCGGTCGCGGTACGGGCTTTCTATCGGGGCTCGCCACGGGTATATCTGGCCCTCGTACATCTGCGGCCCGTTCTTGAAGTGCGTGACCTGCTCGAGCGTTTCGATGAACGGCGCGTTCATGTCGTACATGTCTTTTGGGTCGTGAGGACGGGGGCCTGTTCTGGAGACGTGACCCCAGAGCTGGCGGCCCAGCATCTCCTCGACCTTCCAGACGCATTCGATGAGCTTGTCCAGGTTTACGCCGGTGTCGATGCCCATGCCGTCCATCATGTGCATGACGTCCTCGGTCGGCGACATGCCTGTCGCGCGACCGTTGCCGCAATACGGGCAGCCGCCGAAGCCGCCGATGGTGCCGTCGACGTTCAACGTGTCGTCGGGGCCCAGGGACGTGATGGCGGCGTACATGGACGCGACCGCCATTCCGCGGCTGTTGTGCAGGTGGGCCCTGAAGTTGACGATCTCAGGCCACTGTTCTTTGATCCGGTAGAAGATCTCCTCAACCTTCTTCGGATGGCACCAGCCCATGGGATCGCCGACGCTTGCCGCGGTCACTTTGATGCCGGCGTCGTCCCAGAGGTTGTGCTGCTTCTCCAGGAACTTCATCACCATGTCGACGGTGAAGTCCCCGAGGAAGTTGGAACCGAACGTGGCGTTGGTGCCGATTCCGGCCTCCGGCGCGCTGAGCTCCTGGGCCTTTGCGATCGTGGGCGCCCAAGCCTCCATCTCCTGCATCTGCGTGCGGTTCGTGTTGCGTCGTGCGAAGACGTCGCACATGTGGCAACTCAACGTCGGACGTCCGCTGCCACGTTCGATTGTGAGCGGCGGTGAATATTCGCGAGCCCGTTCGATGCCCCTTTGGTTCAGCGCGAGGGCAGTGTACGTCACGCCTTCTTTGGGCGTGAATTTCTGGACGATCTCGTCGATGCGCTCCATCTGCGGCGTGTATCGCGGGCTCACAAACGAGCCGACGACGATGCGCTTCAGCCCTGTCTCCGAGAGGGCGTCCAGCAGGGCGACTTTGTCGTCAATCGAGAGGTTGGCGTCCTCGATCTGCATGCCTTCCCGCATGCCCTCTTCCGTGTAGATTACCGTGGGGTATTTGCCTGCCATCGGTCTTTCTCCCTGATATGTTTGTTAGAGATCTACGGCCCGTTTCCCTGGTTGTGTGGCCTGTGGTTCGACAGGCTCACCACGAACGGGTTAATGCTCATCACGAACGGATTATTGACGTCACCACGAACGGGTTTTTCCAATTCAAAGTTCTCCCCCGTCCAGAGCAACATTACATTCCGTTCGCCCTGAGCAACGT
>DCWO01000050.1 GCA_002328865.1 Dehalococcoidia bacterium UBA2160
GCCGTTTGTCACTCCTTGGATGTCGACGACCACGGTGCCGAGCTTGCCGCCAAGCTCGACCCTGATTTCGATCAGAGAGCCGGTCACGCCGACGGTCACCACCTGTGCGGCGATCTGTTGCTTGTCACCGCCCAGGGTGAGCGTGGATGTTGTCCGCCTGCTCGTCTGCTGTTGGTCGACGATTTCGCCGCTGGCCGGTGTTGCCGTCGGGGTCGCTGGCGCCGTGGTTGGAGTCGGGGTTGACGTCGGCGTCACCGTCGGCGTCCGGGTTGGTGTCGGCGTCACCGCTGCGCCTGCGACCGACGTCACGATCAGCTTGGCGTAGTGGGCGCCGTCTTTGGTGCGGATGACGTAGACGTGACCGGCGATCGCGGGGGTCTCCTGGCTGTCGTAGTACTTGAAGGGACCGGCTTCGGACGCGGGGGCCGTGGCTACGTCGCCGAAGTCGATGGAGCCGAGGTCGTGGACGCCGCCGGCGCCGTTGTTCGCCCAGAATCCGGGGCCAGATATGCCGGAGCAGCCTGCGCACGACGAATCCAGGTAGTAGATGTCCGCGCTCGGGTCGGTGACGGTTTGCGCGGCGAATATGAAGCCTTGTTCGGCGCGCAGCGACGTGACTCCAGTCGAGACGCCGCTCGTGAGGTTCGTCGATCCGTCCGGTTGGTAGGTCCACCTGAACGTGATCCCCGAGGCCTGCGAGGCAGCGGTCGGTGTCGGCGTCAGGGCTGCCGCGACCCACATTGGGCGAACCGCGAAGGTGTTGTCCGACTCGTCGCTCTCGTTGACGCGGCCGTCCACGTCGACGATCAGAGCGAGTTCATGTTGACCGGCGTCTTCGATCGACAGGGCGATGTTCAGTTCTCGCGCGGTGTCGCCCGACCCGAGGCCGGCCACGGGGAACGTGATCTTTACGACGCCGTCGATCGCTATGCCAACTTGGAATGGGTCAGCAACCGCAAGACGCGAGTCGTTGGCGATCGCCCAGTGGACGTACACCAGATCGCCGAGAACGAACAAAGTGTCGCCTGGCGGTGGCACCTCGAGGAACTGAGTAGGGTTCGCGACACCACCAGCGATGCGTCCCATTGCGACGGCGTCGCGGGACGAAGATTGGGCTGCTCGGGCGTGCCGGAGACGGTTGGCGTAGCAGTCGGCGGGATCGCCGGTGGGAATGTAGGCGATGGTGTCGGCGTCTGAGTGGGCGCCGGTGTCGGCATCGTCGTTGGCGACGGGGTCGGCGTCGCCGCCGAAGTGGGTGTCGCGGTCACGCTGGGCGCTGGCGTGCGAGTCGGCGTCGGTGTTGGCGTGGCCGTTGGTCGCACGGTTGCCGTTGGCGACGGGGTCGGCGTGATGGTCGGCGTCGGCAATGGCGTCTCGGTGGGCGCAGGGTCGAACTGCACGGGGGCGGTGGGCGTCGGCGTTGGCTCAGCGCGAACGCTGAGGGCGAAGACGCTGAAACTGCTGACCTTGGCGCTGGCGGTGCGGTTCTCGAGGTCGGCGCTAGTCGGCAACGGAGTCCAATCGGTGTCGCCTGTCTTTAGGTGTTGCAGGACGAGGTTCGACCCGTCGCCTCTCGCGCTTGCCACGTCCGCATCGCTCAATGCGACAGTGATCGTGACGGGTTGTGCGAATTCGTATGCCTCCCCTTCTGCTTGCTGATCGCCTGTGACTTGCAGGTCGAACACTTTACCTGTGCCGATGAAGTCAGGAGGAAGCACCGGGGCGCTCTCGGGCGTCACCGGCTGGTACCAGAGGGCCGTGCCGTCGACCGCAGAGCCGGCGGGCATGTCGACGGTGACGTAGCCACGCGGCGAGGTGAGCTTCACCGGCTGTCCCGCCGAGATCGGCACGGCGGTTGGCGAGTCGATGAGCAGCGGGATGGCGGGGGCTTGGCCGAGCGTCGGAGTTGGGTTGGGGGCCGCAAGGGCCGGAACGACGGCAGGGACTGAAGCCGGCGTCGGAATCGGCGTGGGCGAGGGCGGCGGCTCCGACGTGTCGATCAGGCCGACGGCGGCGAGAATCGCTGCGACGGCGAGTACGGCGGCGCCCGTTGCCGGGACCCACCAGCGCCGCTTCTGTCGAGGCTCGCTGAGTAGCTGGCGAATCTCGATCTCGCCGACCTTGTCGATGGTCAGCAACTCGACACCGGGCTCGCCGTCGAAGCGGAGCGCGGGCCGGTGCGTCAGGCGGATGTGGTAGAAGTCTTCGTCTTCGTCGGCTTCGGCTACTTCCCAGACGAGGTCGCGATTGCGGTACCGGCGCGAGTAGAACTCCGTGTTCTCTCTGGCATGTCGAATGGCGAGGACACGGGCCTGGTCCATCGAGAGATACTCGATGGCTTCTCCCGTGGAGTCGAACGTGTCTTCCTTCTTGTCCGGTTTGTCCTGGTCTTCGACCATCTTCGCCTGTTCGCTCAGGATCGGCGTTGTGCCGATGCCATCGTATTTGACGTGTCGATGCCGTCAAGTCGCGGTCGATGAGGTTCGCGTGGCGCTCAAGACGCGGTGGGCGCCCAGCTTGGCCGTAAACGGCCAGAGCACCGACATACAAACACTGGTGGGCTCGGCCTTCAGGCCGACCCTGTTCTCGCACCCGGCTTGGCCGTGAACGGCCAGAGCACCCGAGGCACACCGAAGCCTATGGTGGGCTCGGTCTTCAGGTCGACCCTGGGGGCCAATGATGACTACTCCGAGCGCGTGTGGTAGTCTCACGGCGCCGCATCTGTGGCAATAAGCGCCCGAGCCGATCGAACGAGGAAGTGACTGATGCTGGAACGATTCAAGGTAAAACCGGAAGACAGAGTGATGATCGACCACGAGTCGCTTGAAGCGACGGTGGCGGCGCTGTTCGAGAAGATGGGCGTGCCAGCCGACCAGGCGGCCGAGGGCGCAGACGTGCTCACGACGACCGACCTGCGCGCGGTCGAGACGCACGGCGTGTCGAACATGATGCGGGCGTACATCCAGATGTACGCCGGGGGTAGGATGAACCCAAATCCCAATGTCCGCACCGTTCGGGAGACGCCGGGCACTGCGGTGCTGGACGCGGACGGCGGGTTGGGCATAATCGTTGGACGCGGCGCAATGAACATCGCCGTCGCGAAAGCCCGCAACGTCGGCACGGGCGTCGTGACGATGAGCAACAGCGGACACCTGGGCGCCGTGGGCCACTTCGCCATGATCGCGGCGCAGAACGACATGATCGGCGTCTGCATGACGGCCGGCGGGGCCAGCGTCCTGCCCACCTTCGGCGCGGAAGGCCGTCTCGGGGCGAATCCGATCTCCTACGCGGCGCCGGCTCGGAACCAGCCGCCGGTGCTGTTCGACGTCGCGACGTCGGCGGTCGCAATGAACAAAGTCGGCCTCGCTCGCCGAGTCGGCTCCGACCTGTTGCCCGGTTGGGTGGCCGACCTCGAGGGCAATCCGATCATGGAGGAGGTCGCGCCGGAAGAGGCGGGCAACTTCTTCGGACTGCCGTTCGGCGGGACCCGAGAAGGCGGCTCGCACAAGGGGTACGGCTTCTCGATGATGGTCGAAATCTTCAGCGGGCTGCTGTCTGACTCCGTGCCGTCGATGCTGGACGACACGCCGTTCCAGAGCGGGTTCAAGCACTACTTCGCCGCCTACGACATCGCGGCGTTCACCGATCTCGACGTGTTCAAAGACAAGATGGACCGCGTCCTCGAGATGCTCAAGGACACGAAGCCAGCGCCCGGCCAGGACCGCGTTCTGTATCCAGGTTTGTCGGAGGCGGAAGAGGAGGCGGACCGTCGCGCGAACGGCATCCCGCTGCACAGCGAGGTGGTCGAGTGGTTCGACGACGTCTGCGGCGAGTTCAGCGTGTCGCCGCTAAAGCGGAAGTGAGGAGGAGCCCCGATGAGCCTAATTGAATTCACCCGAGACACCTTGGAGGACTATCGAACCAGGCTGCACCGCGCTCTGGATGGCCTGACGGACGACGAGCTCAACTGGCGGCCCAACCGCGAGTCGAACTCGATCGCGTTCGTCATGTGGCACACGACTCGGGTCGAGGACCGGTGGTTTCAGGTCTTCGCTCAGGGGAAGTCGGACGTGTGGTCGTGAGACGCATGGCACGACAAGCTTGGGTTGCGCGAGGATGAACGAGTGGTCGGGCACGGCGTCGACGAACTCGCGGCATTCCCGAAGCTCGCCGGCGACGACTTACGCGGCTACTTCGATGCCGTGCGCGCCGAAACGGTGGCGTATCTGGACAGCTTGAATGAGAGCGATCTGGATGTCGTGCCCGGTCGCTCACCCCTTGGCGCTCCAGGCTCGTCGAACCGTTTCGCCGAGTTCACCATCCAACGAATGTTCCGGCAGGTGATCGGCGAACTGATGCAGCACCTGGGCCACGTGGCCTTCCTGCGCGGCCTTCAGCGAGGCCTAGACGGGTAGATACTCATATCTTGCAGCGACTTACGCCAACGCAACCGCGTTGACCAATATTCCGGAGGATAATTGATGCTTGATCGATTCAAGGTGCCGAAGGAAGACCAAATCGTGATCACCGAGGAATCGCTTCGGCGGACGGTGACGGCGATCTTCGAGAAGATGGGGCTCGTGCCGGAGGATGCGGCCAACGGCGCCGACGTTCTGGTGACAGCGGACCTTCGCGGCGTCGAGACGCATGGCGTGTCGAACAAGATGGCCGACTACGTTGGGCTGTACACCGACGGCTCCCTCAACCCTCGGCCCGACTGGCGCATTGAGCGGGAGTCGCCGGGCACCGCCGTGATCGACGGAGACCACGGCCTGGGAATCATCATCGGATCGAAGGCCATGGACATCGCCATCGAGAAGGCCCGCAAGGTCGGAGTCGGGATCGTGACGGTGCACAACAGCGGCCACCTCGGTGCCGTGGGCCACTTCGCGATGCAGGCAGCCGAGGCCGACATGGTGGGCATGTGCGGCACTGCCACGGGCGCCAGCATCCTGCCGACGTTCGGCGCGGAGACGAGAATGGGCACGAATCCCATCTCGATCGCCGCTCCAGCGCGCGAGGAGCCGCCGTTGCTCTTCGACGCAGCGACGTCCGCCATCGCCGGCAACAAGTTTCGATTGGCGGCTCGGGTCGGCGCCGATCTGCTGCCCGGGTGGATCTCGTCCAAAGACGGCACACCGATCATGGAGCCGACGCAACCTCCGTCCGCAGGCGAGTACCACATGCTGCCGTTAGGCGGGATTCGCGAACAAGGCTCACACAAAGGCTTCGGCTTCGCGCTGATGGTCGAGACCCTGGCCACGATGCTCTCCGGCGTGTTGCCGAGCATGGTCAATCCGTCGGCGCTGGCACGACACTACTTCGCGGCCTACGATATCGCGCAGTTCACGGAAGTCGCGACGTTCAAGGCGAACATGGACCAAATGCTCCGGACGCTTCGCGACACGAAGCCCGCGCCCGGCCACGACCGAGTGCTGTATCCGGGTTTGGCCGAGTCAGAGGAGGAGCTGGTCCGCCACGCCAACGGCATTCCGTTGCACCGCGAGGTCGTCGACTGGTTTGACGATTTGTGCAGCGAGCTCACGGCGCCGTCGCTGGTGAGGGCGTAGTCTGCTGAATCGCAAGTTGCTTGCATGAATGGCGTCTTGTGTTCCGGGGGCCTGACCTACCCGCCTCAGGGGGCTCGAAGGGTCGTGAAGACCGTGAACCGACCTCCCGCCTCAAGGCACACGCTCTCAAATGCTGGCCATCCTTCAGCGGCCCTCAGTCTTTGCCATACCTCCCGGATGGTGTATCCGGTACGACCATGAGGCATAATAGGTAGAGAGACATCGACACGTTAGGCGGCTACTATTCAGTCGTCGGTAAACTGACGGCCTGACAAAGGTGCGTGAGCGATGGCGAGCTACTGGCGCGGACTGGGTTTCCGGTGGAAGATGACCTTGCTGCTGGCCCTGGCGCTGGTGGTTGTCTTCGCTGCATTCGGATACATCGCGGGCCGGACCCTCGATCGAAGCATCGATGTGGCTCTCCAAGAGAGCTTGTCTAACGCAATTGCCGTTGGCCATTCATCGATCACCAAACCGACCAGGCCATCGCGCAAATCGAAGGCGCGGCACAGCTTTCCGGCTTGCGGAGCGATGCGCAGGTCCAGCGGCAAACTCTCGAAGACGCCTTTGCCGTGTTGAGCAGCTTTGACTCCCTTTGGCTTCTGGACTCCGGTGGGGAGACGATCTGGCGCCGGTCACCCCACTCCGACTTCACCCCAGACCAGACAAGGCGCCGCACCATTGCCCTCCAGGCGTTGAAACAGGCGAAGACACTAGTCTCGCAAACGCGGAGCGGGGATCCGGACCGGTGGCGTACTGTGTCGATCATCGCTGCGCCGGTGATCCATCCTGACGGTACGTCACTCGGCGCTTTGGTGGGCGAAGTTCCGGTTCGTCACAGCAGAGACGGTGACGGCTTTCTGCCTTCGATTACCCTGACCAGCGACTTCTACATCATCGACGACCAAGGCGCCATGACCATGAGTCCTTCAGGTGAGGCATCAGACTATCACCAGGAGCATCTGGGATTGCTCGACCATTTGGTTCAGGGTCGGGAGCCAGGGGCGATGCGTCATCGATCCTCTACTGTCGGTGACCATATGGTGGCATTCGTCCCGTTGATGTCCCTGGGCGGCGGCGTCATATTCGAAGAGCACGACGATCAGGTGCTGGCGACCGCCCAGAGACTCCGCCGTACGCTCCTGATCATGGGATCGGCGGCGATGGCGATGGCATCCGGAGCCGCGTGGTTTTACGTGCGCAACATGGTCCAGCCCGTATTGACGCTCAGGGAAGCCTCGAATCGCATCGCTGAGGGGGATCTCCACGAACCGGTGACCGTGGAGAGACAAGACGAGATCGGGGATCTCGCCGCGGCCTTCGAGAGCATGCGCGTCCGGCTCTTGGATGCGGAGCGAAAGCATCTGGAGTGGGAGCACGAATTGGAGAACCGGGTCAACGCCCAGTCGGCCCAATTGCGCCGACTGCTGAGCAACGTCGTCTCCGCTCAAGAGGCCGAACGCAAGCGCGTCGCCAGGGAATTGCACGACGGCGCGACCCAGATGATGACGACGCTGATCCTTCAGATCGAGGGCATGGCCGCTGCGCTTCCATCAGACTCACGGGCGGCCACAGAACTGGCGCCAGTCGCCAAGACGTACTCGATGCAAGTGATTGAGGAGATGCGTAGGGTCATACACGATCTGCGTCCTCCGGCATTGGACGACCTGGGACTGGTTGCGGCTCTCAGGGAATACGCAGAGCAGAAGTTCTCATCGGCCCACATAGCCGTCGAGTTCAGGATCGTGGGTCAACCAGTGCATTCGAACGACGATTTAGAGACGGCAGTGTATCGAATAGTCCAGGAAGCGATCAACAATGCGGCAAGCCACTCCCAGGCAACCAATGCTGCGGTCACCCTTGAATTCGAGCCGGATCGGTTGAGGGCCGACGTGGACGATGACGGAGTGGGTTTTATCCTGCAGGATGTTCTGCGAGATTCCCTCGGCGTGGGACTCGCGGGAATGTTCGAGAGGGCAGAGGCTCTCGGTGGGCAGTTGGAGGTGCGCTCCGAGCCTGGTTCGGGAACCCGAGTCACGCTGGAGGTGTCCAATGACACAGGATGAAGCATCGTCCGAGGCATGGGTGCGGATCTTGATAGTCGACGACCACGCATTGTTCAGACAAGGCTTACGGGCTCTGCTCGAGACCGAGGGCATGGCCCAGGTGGTGGGGGAGGCGACCGATGGAAACGAAGCGGTTGCCAAAGCCCGGGAACTGGGCCCTGACGTGGTCATCATGGACATTGGGATGCCCGGCATGAACGGCCTGGAAGCGTCCCGGATCATTACCCAGCAATCGCCTGAAACGAAGGTCATCATCCTGACAGTCTACGACTCCGACAACTACTTCTTCGAGGCTCTGGACTCCGGAGCGAGCGGTTATGTCCTCAAACAGGCGGCATTCACCGACCTTCAAATGGCCCTGGACGCGGTTCGACGCGATGGAGTCTTTCTCTACCCCTCTCTGGCGCGTCGATTGGTCCAGGACTACATGGACCGAATGGGCAGCGGCGAAGAACGGACAGCCTATCTCACCCTCAGCCCGAGGGAGGGCGAAGTCCTGGAGCTGATCGCCGACGGACGCACCAGTCGGGAGATCGCCGATCTTCTGACCATAAGCGTCAATACGGTCCAAACCCACCGCTCGCACATAATGGAGAAACTCAACCTCCACTCCCGGGCGGAGCTCATGAGGTACGCCGTTCGCATGGGGCTAGTGCGACAGTCGGGGCGCCTCTAAAACCCAACGGGGCCGTCTTGCCGTCTCCACGCAAAGCACCTTTGTCCTGAAATGTCATGACCGTCACCGGCGAACGCCGTTGACGGGTGCGAACGGGCGGGCGCTGACCTGTCATCTTGGCCCCACAGGTGAAGGACGACAAAAAGTGCTTCGGAGCGGTCTATCCGCAGAGCAGCCGGAGGGCAGTTCTCAATGCGATTAACGGGAGTTGTCAGCCGTTCTGAAGACGGATTCCTTCGTACGTGCCTCAAGCCAAGTCAATTTATGTTTCCTGAACACGTGACCGCAATCACCTGTTCGACAGCGATATTTCACCTGCAACAGGGATGGTCAGCCGGTCATTCCAAGATTACGTTAAGACCGTATTGGGTGTTGAGGCGCCACGCCCGCGAGTAATGGCGCCTCAACAAGGCCTGTAGTTGCCCTGGATCCGGAGGTGGAAAATGGGCGCCAAAGGCGACAACCTACTATTCATGATTCTGTGGGCGGCGGTCAGCTTCGTCTTGGCGCTGTGCACGTTGTTCGCTCTCATCGGCATCTTCCTGCTGGGGTTCGTCCTGATCCCGCTAGTGCCGGTGGCGGCCGTCGTAGTCGCCATCGTGGCGGCGGTGCGGCAAGACTGCCCATACGTGGTCCTGGAGGAGGCCGTTGCGATAGCCGAGGCTCGCGAAAAGGACGCCGAGCGGCTTGTCGTATCAGAGCCGGAGCCGGCGATCGCCACTGTGATGACCACCGAAGGCCTTTGCCCCATGGGTTTGGCCTTCCAATCCAGAGAGACGTGGACGATAAACGGAAGATGGGTCGGACGTGAGATCTGCGACCAGGCCGAAAGGGTATTCTCAGAGGCAGCCGCCCGGCTGAGAACAGGCGAGACGCCTGCGGGTGAATTGTGGCAGTGTGCGGGAAGCGAACACAGGGTACTGTTCCAGCTCCGGCAGACGGGGCGCATGGAGCCTGTCGCCGTCG